>NZ_JAODZS010000013.1:0-115116 GCF_029835375.1 Morganella sp. GD04133
CCTGACGGGGTTTTTGCGCTGTGAGGGGCGTTAATTACACACGGTTAAAGGCAAGAATACGGACTGAGCGCAGGTCAGCCTGAGACTCGTCGGCAATTTTCTGAGTAGCTTGTTCTAATGCATCACGGGGGGACACACCGGCTTCGGTTTCTGTGATCTGATGCCCCTGTAAAGTGTCTCCGTTACGGGCACGCACTTTGTACGATACAAACCAATAATCCATATCATCACCTGCTTCTAGTCATTAATCGTTTAATCACCATAGCGGTTTACGGCACGGATTAATGTGACCGGAATCAATCATTTAATTGTTTTTCTGCCTGTGCGTTAACCATGATACCGATCTCGTCGAGGATCATTTCCCGTTCAAGCATCAGACGCCGGTCATGACTGCCGGAACCGGCGGACAGCAGCAGGATAATCAGCCCTGCTGAAACGGCGGAAATCAGGCATGACCAGCGATCCATCCCTGTTTTGTGTATCCCGGAGGCGGCAGCGTAAAGCCATCCCATCGTAGCGCCGCAGATAAAGCCGCTGATGTGTGCCACATTATCGGTGGCGGTATCATCATTATTGTGCAGTGAACTTAATAATGTCAGCAGGAGCAGTGAAATGATGGTTATCAGCAGATTTTTGTAACGCAGACGGTCAGCAACAGAAACCGAAGGATCTGTCCGCGCCCTTATCAGGTACATCATGACGGCACCGGCGATCCCCATAATGGCACCGGAAGCGCCGACACTGACGGTGATCGGAATTTCATACGCACTGAATCCGCCACGCTGAGACCACAACCATGTGGCGCTGACAAAAGAGGCGGCAATACCGCTGACCAGATAGATAAACAGCATCCGTATTTTACCGGCCATGGCTTCACAGTTAATACCGATGACGATAAGCGCGAGAGTATTGATGACCAGATGCACAGGGTCAGCATGCAGCGTCATGCTGGTCAGATACCGCCACCAGTCGCCGGTCAGTGACAACTGATACACATTCGCACCCGCCAGCAGCAGGTTATACTCCTGCTCCGGCAGTGGTGAGGCATAGTGCAGCTGCCAGAACCAGACCACGATATTAATCAGGGCAAAAAGCAGGGTAAGCCACATGGCGGAAAACCGGTATGCCGGCCGTGAAGGCAGAACCACATCACCCCAGGGATTTATGTTATTCATGATTATGCTACGGATAATTTGATTTGATTAAGCCTGTTTAAGCGTCAGGCGGGCTGTAAACAAGAAAAAGCCGGGATCATTATCCCGGCTCCGGCAGATGCGGATAACCGCAGTAATTAATTATTGTCCAGCCATTCGGTGTGGAACACGCCGTCTTTATCAGTACGTTTATAAGTATGTGCACCGAAATAGTCACGCTGTGCCTGGATCAGGTTCGCCGGCAGTACCGCGCTGCGGTAGCTGTCATAATAGGCGATAGCGGCAGAGAAGGTCGGTGTCGGGATTCCGTGCTGAACGCCGTAGCAGACCACATCACGCAGCGCCTGCTGATATTCATCAGCAATCTGAGTGAAGTAAGGGGCCAGCAGCAGGTTAGCCAGTGCCGGGTTTTCCGCATAAGCGTCAGTGATTTTCTGCAGGAACTGGGCACGGATGATGCAACCGGCGCGGAAAATTTTCGCGATTTCGCCGTAGTTCAGATCCCAGTTGTACTCATCAGAGGCAACGCGCAGCTGTGAGAAGCCCTGTGCATAAGAGACAATTTTGCCCAGATACAGGGCGCGGCGGACTTTCTCGATAAATTCCGCTTTATCGCCGCTGAATGCAGCCGCTTTCGGTCCTTTCAGTACGTTGGAAGCTGCAACGCGCTGGTCTTTCAGGAACGAGATATAACGGGCAAATACGGATTCGGTGATCAGTGTCAGCGGCACACCGAGGTCGAGCGCGCTCTGGCTGGTCCATTTACCGGTACCTTTGTTGGCGGCTTCATCAAGGATAACATCCACCAGATAGTTGCCGTCTTCATCTTTCTTACGGAAGATATCTTTTGTGATATCAATCAGGTAGCTGCTCAGTTCGCCGTTGTTCCACTCGCTGAAGACTGACGCCAGTTCATCATTGCTGATGCCGAGGGCATTTTTCATCACGGAGTATGCTTCCGCAATCAGCTGCATATCGCCGTATTCGATACCGTTGTGCACCATTTTGACATAATGACCGGCACCGTCAGCACCGATATAGGTTACACACGGTTCACCTTCGGCTTGTGCTGCGATCTGTTTCAGGATCGGGGCAACCAGTTCGTAAGCTTCTTTTTGTCCGCCCGGCATAATGGACGGCCCTTTCAGTGCGCCTTCCTCACCACCGGAAACGCCGGTGCCGATAAAGTTAACGCCCTGTGCGGACAGCTCTTTGTTACGGCGGATGGTGTCCTGAAAGAAGGTGTTACCGCCGTCGATCAGAATGTCACCTTTATCGAGATGCGGGGTGAGAGACGCGATGGTTTTATCGGTAGCTTCACCGGCTTTGACCATCAGCAGGATACGGCGGGGTTTTTCCAGGGAGTCAACAAACTCTTCAATGCTGTAGCTGGGAACCAGTTTTTTTCCCGGGTTTTCAGCAATCACTTCATCGGTTTTATCAGAAGAGCGGTTAAAAACAGAAACAGAATAACCGCGGCTTTCGATATTCAGCGCGAGGTTACGGCCCATAACGGCCATACCGACAACACCAATTTGTTGTTTGGACATGAAGACTCCTTCAGGAATTGACCCGTGACTAACGACGATTTCGTTAGCTGACTGTTAATTTCGTCACAGTTTAACGCATGTAAAGGCTGCGTGGTAGCGATTGATGCAAACGGTATCGTCATTGCGCACAACAGGAACAGCGGCAAAGTGCGGAATTTTTTATTGCTATTTAGCCGGACAATCCGCATTATTCCATCTGCAGCATAAGCTGTGCGAATAAAAGGTAAAACTAACCGTATGGAATGGATCGCTGATCCGTCGATTTGGGCCGGCCTGGCCACACTAATCGTACTCGAAATTGTTCTTGGTATTGATAACCTCGTTTTCATTGCCATTCTTGCCGATAAACTTCCGCCTGCGCTGCGTGACAAAGCCCGTATAACCGGTCTGCTGTGTGCGCTGATCATGCGTATTATTCTGCTGTTCAGCCTCTCCTGGCTTATCACGCTGACCAAACCGATGTTTACGATGTTCGGGCATGCATTCAGTGCGCGTGACTTAATTATGCTGATCGGGGGACTGTTCCTGCTGTTTAAAGCCACGATGGAGCTGAACGAACGGCTGGAAGGCGGTGAGCATAACGACGGACAGCAGCGGAAAACCTCGAAATTCTGGGCGGTGGTGGCACAGATTATTGTACTGGACGCCGTCTTCTCGCTGGACTCGGTGATCACGGCGGTCGGGATGGTGGATCACATCGGTGTGATGGTCACCGCGGTGATTATCGCTATGCTGCTGATGATCTGGGGCAGCCGTCCGCTGACCCGCTTTGTCAATGAGCACCCGACCATTGTTATCCTGTGTCTCAGCTTCCTGCTGATGATCGGTTTCAGTCTGGTGGCGGAAGGGTTCGGCTATCACATTCCGAAAGGTTACCTCTACGCGGCGATCGGTTTCTCCATCATGATTGAAATGCTCAATCAGGTGGCGATGTTTAACCGCCGTAAGTTTCTGCGCGGGCGAAATTCCCTGCGCCAGCGCACGGCGGAGGCGGTGCTGCGTATTCTGAGCGGCAAACGCGAATCTTCAGAACTGGATAACCGCACGGCAGATCTGATTTCGGATAATCAGGAAATCTTTGACCCGGAAGAGCGGCAGATGATTGTCCGTGTGCTGGGGCTGTCGCAGCGTAACGTCAACAGTATTATGACCTCGCGTCATGATGTGGAGATGCTGCGGATTGATGCCACCAGTGATGAAATCGCGGCATTGCTGATTAAAAATCCGCACACCCGCGTGGTGATCAAAGGCTCGGCGGATGATGATGAACTGCTGGGCGTGGTGCATGTGATCGACCTGCTGCATCAGCGTTTACAGCAGGATACGCTGGATCTGCATGCGCTGATTAAACAGCCGCTGGTCTTCCCTGAACAGCTGTCATTACTGAAAGCGCTGGAGCAGTTCCGTCAGGCGCAGACACACTTTGCGTTTGTAGCCGATGAATTCGGGTACGTTGAAGGGGTGGTGACACTGACGGATGTAATGGAAACCATTGCCGGTAACCTGCCGGTCAGCGGTGTTGAGAATGATGCCCGCCATGACATTCAGTTTACGGATGATAACAGCTGGATCACCAACGGTTTTATGCCGCTGGAAGATCTGATCAATTATATTCCGCTGACACTGGACGAAAAACGGGAATATGAAACCGTGGCCGGATTGCTGATGGAACATTTACAGCGCCTGCCGAAAGTCGGTGAGCAAATCAGAATTGACGGTTGTCTGTTTGAACCGCTGGAAATTCAGAATCACCGGATTAACCGCGTGAAAATCACACTGCCGGAAAATCCGGAAGACCTTGATGATTAACCGTTAAAATAATGACGCCGCCGGAAACGGCGGCGTTGTTCTCTTACCGTGCCGGTTATTCCGCCGGGGCACACTCAACATCACTGAAAATCTTCTGACTGTTTTTGGCACGCGGTTTACACTTCCGCGGGCAGAAGCCGGGCAGGCGGCAGACATTCAGATTTTGACACACAATAATTTTACATTCTCTGCTTTCTCTGCTTTATTTTTACTGTCAATCGTATACCCTGCAAACCCTGAATTGTGGTTATGTATCAGATTTCTGAAAGGATAAAAAAACCGCCTATGTCCGTTGTTACACTGATCCTTGTTTTTTTGCTGGCTGTGATTGCCAGCGTGTTTATCTCCCGCCTGCTGGGAGACAAAATCCCGTTACCTTTTATTCAGATTGCCATTGGTGCGGGGTTGTCACTCTTTGGTTTTGATGTGGAGTTTGAGCCGCATCTGTTCCTGTTCCTTTTTATCCCGCCGCTGCTGTTTCTTGATGGCTGGCGTATTCCGAAAGAAGCACTGTTCAGTGATATCAAACCGATTTTCTCGCTGGCCATTGGTCTGGTGTTTTTCACCGTTGTCGGCATGGGGCTGTTTATTCACTGGCTGATCCCGGCGGTTTCTCTGGCTGTTGCTTTTGCATTAGCGGCGATTTTGTCACCGACAGACCCAGTGTCTGTGGCGGCAATGACGGTCAATGCACCGCTGCCGTCCCGTATGGCGCATATTCTGGAAGGTGAATCCCTCTTTAATGATGCCAGCGGCCTGGTGTGCTTCAGTTTTGCGGTAGGCGCGGCACTGACCGGGACGTTCTCCCTGCCGTCGGCTGCCGGGAAGTTTATGCTGGTGGCGCTGGGCGGGATTATGGTGGGCCTGCTGATTGCCATGTTTATCGGGAAAGTGAACCAGTTCCTGGTGCAGCGCACCGGGGAAGACCCGGCGATTCAGATTATGATCAGTCTGCTGATCCCGTTTGTCTCTTATCTGGCAGCAGAGCACATGGACGTATCAGGGATTCTGGCGGCAGTGGCGGCCGGTATTGCTATGCACTATGAGCGTATTGTCGGCCGTATGCAGTCTGCCACCCGTATGCAGAGCAAAGCGGTCTGGGATACAGTACAGGTCGCGCTGAACGGCATGATCTTTATTCTGCTGGGTGAGCAGTTACCCGAAATGTGGCGCTCCGTGCCGCAGGTGGCAGCGGATGCCGGTACCTCCGCGCCGTGGGTGCTGCTGCTGTATGTGGTGATTATCACGGTTGGTCTGGCACTGCTGCGTTTTGCCTGGGTATGGGTTGCCATGACACTGACGGTGTTCCGTCAGCGCCGCAAAGGTAAACAGTCTGATATGCCGCATCTGCGTCTGATGGCGATTATGGCAACGGCGGGTGTGCGCGGGGCGATTACCCTTGCCGGTATCCTGACTCTGCCGGTGCTGATGAATGATGGTTCACCGTTCCCGCACCGGGATCTGGCTATCTTCCTCGCCATGGGCGTGATCCTGTTTTCACTGGTGATTGCCGCCGTTGCACTGCCGGTGCTGACCAAAGGGCTGAATACCGACTTACCGCACGATAATGAAGAGCTGAACGCCCGGTTCACCCTGAATGAAGCCGCAATGAACAATCTGCGCGGGCAGATGGCTGAGCCGCTGGAAGACATTGATGAAATGACACTGCGCACAGAAGTGGGGACTCACCTGCTGGAGATCTACGGTCGTCATCTTGACAGTAACAGTGATGATCAGACCGCCGGATTTGACTGGCACAATGTGATCCGCATGGAGCGGCGGATGTCACTGACAGCGCTTCAGGCGGAGCGTGATGCGCTGAAACAGCTGCGCAAGAGTAAGAATATCAGTGAGCACACTTACACGCGGCTGGTGCAGGAGCTGGATCTGAAAGAAGAGGCGCTGAAACTGGCGCTGCACTGACAGTCACAGAGTAAAAATCAAAAGACCCGCACAGTGCAGTGCGGGTCTTTTTTTTACATCACAACACTGCTGCGGGTATGGGCCTGCAGAACCCGTGAAGCGGTCTGTGTCATGGTATCGTTGATTTCATCGAGCCAGTGATGAACCTGTTCTGCGGATAATTGCAGCGACGGGCAGTCCCGGTCTTTCTGGTTGTTCTCTTCCAGCAACAGCACCAGTTCGGTATCCAGCAGGGACTGGATCATATCAATCCACAGGCCGATTTGCTGATTCAGCGGTTTTCCGGCCGGAGAGGTGATGCAGTAGCGGTTGAGCCGTTCACTGGCGGTATACTGAAAATCATCCCGCAGTGCCATCCGTTCTGCCAGCGTGGCGGTTTCAGGTGCGGGCAGCGGAGTACCGAGACAGGTAAACGCATAACTGTCTTCCCGGGTAAACAGACTGTCATTCAGCCGGATCCGCTTTTCCTCATAATGCATCAGCATTTCGCGCAGCAGGGCGCTGACCGCAAAAAAGTGATCAGTTTTATGGAACTGGCTGCCGTTAAGATAAGGGGTACTCAGCTCCCGGCGCAGGGCCTGTTCATCTTCTTCGGGAGAGGAGATAAAATGCCTGCGGGATTTCTGTGTTTTGAACCAGCGGCGCCAGCGGTGGCGCGACAGATACAGCAGCAGACTGAGCAGCAGCAGATAATAAAGCGAGTCTAAAAGTTCGTCCTGCATAAGCGCCTTCCCAAGCAAAAATCAGAGTTCACGGCGGACAAACGATACTGTTTCAGGATCGGCAATCCGCTGATAGTCCTTTGTGTTCAGAATAATTGAGCATTCCAGGCTGCCGGCATTAAAGGCCAGTTCGCTGAAACGCTCAAATAACATCGGGTCAGCAACAAGACGGAGATCGGGGTGGAAACTGAACGGGGGGATAGCACCGAACACACACTGTGTGAGTTCGGTTGTCTCTGCCGGACTGGCGAGAGAGGCTCGGGTGCCGCCGGTTTTTTTTGCCAGTGCCTGTAAATCCGCCTGCTGATCAGAAGGCAGAATCGCCAGGACATACTGACGGATACCGTTTCCCTTGACGTGACAAACCAGTGCTTTGGCGCCCTGACCGTGGTGTGTGCCGCGCACTCTGGCGACCTCTTCCGTTTTCCCTGCGGAGGCATGATGTACCACGCGGTAGCGGGCATGATGTTCATCCAGCCGGGCGGTCAGTTTCTCAAAAATCGGGTTCATATCACTCAGTATCTCTGTCTTTGTTGCCAATCTCCTGCCTATTATAGAAGGTTACGGCAACAAAAACAGCGGACAAAAAGGGATTTCCCCCGCTTTCGGATTAACGGTGACGGGAGCGCAGTTTTTCAATAACCGCGGCCAGATCCAGATCCGCATCCTGGAGCAGCACCAGCAGGTGATAGAGCAGATCCGCGGATTCCGAGGTCAGCTCCGCTTTATCGCGGACAGTGGCGGCCAGTGCGGTTTCCACCCCTTCTTCGCCTACTTTCTGGGCGATACGTTTGGTCCCGGCGGCATAAAGTTGTGCTGTGTAGGAGCTGTCAGGATCGGCGGTTTTGCGGGATTTTATGACAGATTCCAGTTCATACAGGAAACCCTGTGCAGTTTGTGCCGGGGCAAAACAGCTGTTGGTACCCTGATGGCAGGTCGGGCCGATCGGGGTGACCAGTGCGAGCAGCGTGTCGTTGTCGCAATCTTTAAACAGGTCTTCCAGGTTAAGGAAATGCCCGGACGATTCTCCTTTGGTCCACAGCCGTTGTTTGGTGCGGGAATAAAACGTCACGCGTTTTTCGCTGATCGTTTTGTCCAGTGCGTCGCGGTTCATGTAGCCCAGCATCAGCACATCACCGGAGACGGCGTGCTGTACAATAACCGGCAGCAGGCCGCCGGTTTTCTGCCAGTCCAGTTGTGCGATTTCCTGTTCCGTGAGCATTGTGTGTTACTCCTGTATTCTGACAACGATCCCGTCGCGGGCAAGTCCGCGTTTCAGATCGCCGATATTAATAATCTGTTTGTGGAAGACGGAGGCGGCAAGCGCGCCGTCCACACCGGCCTGTAAAAACGCATCGCGGAAGTGATCCGGATGACCGGCACCGCCCGAGGCAATCAGCGGTACCTGACACACCTCACGCACTTTTTTCAGCTGCTCCAGGTCATAGCCGTTGCGCACGCCGTCCTGGTTCATCATATTGAGGACGATCTCCCCGGCACCGCGCTGCTGCACTTCCTGCACCCAGTCGAGGGTGTTACGGGAGGTGGCAATGGTGCGTTTTTCATCACCGGTAAACTGATAGACCTGATAGTTTCCGCTTTCCGCATCGTGCCAGGTATCGATCCCGACGACAATGCACTGCACACCGAAGCGGTCAGCCAGCCGGGTGATGAGGGCAGGGTCACTCAGCGCCGGGGAGTTAACGGAGATTTTATCCGCCCCGAAACTGAGGATCGCGGCAGCGTCTTCGGTACTGCGGATCCCGCCGGCGACACAGAACGGAATATCAATCACTTCCGCGACTTTGGCGACCCAGCTTTTATCCACCACACGACCATCAGAGGAGGCGGTGATATCGTAAAATACCAGCTCATCCGCGCCTTCTTCGGCATAACGGCGGGCGAGGGGGACGATGTCACCGATGATTTCGTGATGACGGAACTGAACCCCTTTAACCACCTGTCCGTCACGGACGTCCAGGCAGGGAATTATGCGTTTTGCCAGCATGCGATAGCCTCCGGTAATGTCATTTTGCCGTCGAGCAGCGCCCGGCCGACGATCACGCCCGCCACACCGGTGGCAGGCAGCGGGGCGATATCACTCAGCCCGCCGATACCGCCGGATGCCTGAAAGGCAATCTCCGGGAACGCGGCACAGATTTCCTGATAAAGCGCCACATTGGAGCCCGCCAGGGTACCGTCTTTTGAGATATCGGTACATAACACGTGGCGCAGTCCGGCAGAGGCGAAATCGCGGATCACGTCTTCGATGGTCTGCTCTGACTCTTCCTGCCAGCCGCTGACCGCCACCCGTTTTTTGCCGTCCGCACCGATGCGCACATCCAGCGCCAGCACGATGCGTTCTGCTCCCCAACGGGCAAACCAGCGTTTTACCTCTTCCGGGGATGTGACCGCTGTGGAGCCGACCACCACGCGGGCGGCACCGGCATCAAGCAGGGCAGCAACATCCTCTTCAGTACGGATCCCGCCGCCGATCTGTACCGGCACACTCACACCCGCCAGCAGTGTTTTCAGCAACGGGATCTGGCGTTTCGCCGGGTCTTTGGCACCGGTTAAATCCACGAGGTGCAGCAGTTGCGCCCCTTCGCGCTCATAAGCCTGTAAACGGCTGAGCGGATCCGCGCCGTAATCGCGCTGTTTTGCATAATCGCCCTGGTGAAGGCGCACTACCTGTCCGTCAATTAAATCCAGTGCGGGAATGATCATGACGATTTCATCTCCAGAAAATTTTTAATCAGTGTGATGCCGGTTTTGCCTGAACGCTCCGGGTGGAACTGCACGCCGTAAAAATTATCGCGGCAGAGAACACTGCTGAATGCCTCACCATACGTGGTGGTGGCAGCCGTGGCGTCACTGACGGGGCAGGCGTAACTGTGGACAAAGTAAAAATAGCTCTGCGGCGCGATATCACGGAACAGCGGCAGATCGGCAGTAAATCCGACGGTATTCCAGCCCATGTGCGGCACCGGCAGACCGTCCGGTGTCATTTTTTGTACCGGGGTATCAATCAGGCCGAGCAGGTCAATATTACCTTCTTCGCTGGTGGTGCCGAGCAACTGCATGCCGAGGCAAATCCCCAGCACCGGCTGAGTCAGGGAGCGGATGATGCTCACCAGCCCGCGCGCGGTCAGATTTTCCATTGCCGCCCCCGCTGTCCCGACTCCCGGCAGAAAGACTTTATCTGCCTGCCGGATAAGGTCAGGGTCGGCGGTGACCAGCGGCTGATAACCCAGACGCTCCACCGCGTAGCGGACGGAAGCGATATTGGCACAGCCGGTATCGGTGATCACGATGCGCATCACAGCACCCCTTTTGAACTCGGCAGAACATTACCTTCCACGCGGATGGCCTGGCGCAGTGTCCGTCCGAACACTTTAAACAGACTTTCGGCTCTGTGGTGATCGTTCTTCCCTTTGGTTTTCAGGTGTAACGTGCAGCCCATGGTGTAGGAGAGTGAGCGGAAGAAGTGCTCAATCATCTCAGTACTCAGGTCGCCGACACGCTGATATTTAAAATCGGCTTTGTATTCCAGGTGCGGACGGCCGGAGATATCCAGGGCGCAGCGGGCAAGACATTCATCCATCGGCAGGGTAAAACCGAAACGGGTGATGCCGCGCTTATCGCCGAGTGCCAGTTTCAGGGCTTCGCCCAGTGCCAGCCCGGTATCTTCCACGGAGTGGTGATCATCAATCACGAGGTCGCCGCTGACCTGAATATTGAGGCGGAAACCGCCGTGGGTGGCAATCTGATCCAGCATGTGGTCGAAAAAGCCGACCCCGGTGCGGATGGTACTGCCGCCTTCGCGGTCGAGCCACACTTCGGTGAGAATATCGGTCTCTTTGGTTTTCCGCTCCACACGGCTGTAGCGGTCACGGCGGGTCAGTTGCTCTGCGATACTGTTCCAGTCAATGCCCGGCTGACCGTAACGCAGGCCGGTAATGCCCATATTTTCCGCGAGCTGAATATCGGTTTCGCGATCGCCGATCACATAGCTGTTTTGCGCGTCGATCACGCCCGGCAGCAGGTATTTTTCCACCAGTGTGATTTTCGGTTTGCGGCAGTTGCAGTTATCCGCCGGTTTGTGCGGACAAATCAGCACCTCATCAAAGGTAATGCCCTGAGAGGTGAAAATCTGCATCATCAGCTGGTGCGGTGCCTCGAAATCCGCCTGCGGGAAGCTGTCAGTACCCAGTCCGTCCTGGTTGGTGACCATCACAAAGCGGTATCCGGCCTCTTTCAGCTTCAGCAGCGCGGGGATCACATCCGGCTCAAAAGCCAGTTTGTCTAATCTGTCCACCTGAAAATCCACCGGGGGTTCGGTGATCAGGGTGCCGTCGCGGTCAATAAATAAAATGTTCTGTGTCATGGTATCCGTTGTCCTCAGATTATGGCATTTCAAGCGCGGCGATAGCGGCGATCACCCGCAGGCATTCTGCCCGGGTGCCGACAGTAATGCGCAGACAGTTTTCGAGCCCGCGTTGTTTGCGCTGGTCACGCAAAATAATTCCCTCATCCCACAGACTGCGGAAAACCCGTTCCGCATCACGGAAACGCACCAGAATGTAGTTGGTTTTGCTCGGGAAAACGGTGTCTGTCAGCGGCAGTTTTTGCAGCTCATCACACAGCATCTGCCGGTTGCGGCAGATTTCGCTGACGCGCGCCTGCATGATGGCAATGCCTTCCGGCAGCAGCGCTTCGGCAGCAATGGCTGCCACCGGGGATGACAGCGGATACGGCGCGATCACTTTCATCAGCACGTTAATAATATCCGCAGAGGCCAGTGTGAAGCCGCAGCGCAGTCCGGCGAGGGCAAAGGCTTTGGAGAGCGTGCGCAGGATCACCAGGTTCGGGTACGTTTCCAGCCACGTTGCCACACTGAATTGCGGGCAGAATTCGATATAGGCTTCATCGACCACAATCAGTGCCCGGTTATCAACGATATCAAACAGGTAACGTAAATCCTGTTCACGGATCGGATTACCGGTCGGGTTATTCGGGTGGCAGACATACAGTAGTTTGACGTTATCCAGGCTGGCCGCGATACTGTCGAGATCCAATTGCCAGCCATCGAGCGACGGCACCACTTTCTGCGCGATACCAAAGGTTTCCGCGCTGACGCTGTACATACCGTACGTCGGCGGGCAGAACAGCACCGCATCTTTTCCCGGTTCGCAGAAGGCACGTATCAGTAATTCAATGCTTTCATCCGCGCCGCGCCCCGCGATAACCTGCTCCGGACTGACACCGGCGTAAGCCGCATAGCGGTTGATCACGTCCGCAGGCTGGCATTCCGGATAGCGGTTTAGATTGCGATCCGTAAAGGTGAAATCCGGTGCCTGCGGATATTCGTTGGCGTTCAGCCAGACATCCCCGTTACCGCCGAGGCGGCGTGCTGACTGATACGGCGTCAGTAACTGTACATTTTCGCGGGCCAGTGCCATCGCGCTGAATGGTTTGTTCATCCGTTGTTCTCCTCCGCTTTCAGGGCATTCATCCGCAGTGTCACGGCATTTTTGTGCGCGGTAAGCAGTTCCGCCGCCGCCAGGGTTTCAATCGCGTCTGCCAGACCGGATAACCCGGCCGGGGTCAGTTTCTGTACGGTCATCCGTTTCATAAAATCCGCCAGTCCGAGGCTGGAATAGGTCGAGGTATAACCGTAAGTCGGCAGGACGTGGTTGGTGCCGGAGGCATAATCGCCCGCCGATTCCGGCGACCAGTCACCGAGGAACACGGAACCGGCGCTGTTGATGGCGGGCAGCAGGGCATCCGGGTCACGGGTCTGGATAATTAAGTGCTCCGGGCCGTACTGGTTGCTGATCGTCACACAGGTGTCCAGATCGCGGGCAATAATAATGCGGCTGGCGGACAGAGCCTGACGGGCAATCTCTTTGCGTGATAATAATTCCAGCTGTGAATTGGTTTCCGCCACCACACGTTGTGCCATTGCCTCATCCGGGGTGACCAGAACCACCTGAGAATCCGGGCCGTGTTCGGCCTGGGAGAGCAGGTCGGCAGCAACAAAGGCCGGGTTGGCACCACTGTCAGCGATCACCAGCACTTCGGAAGGTCCGGCAGGCATGTCGATCGCTGCACCGCCGATAGTCTGGCTGACCTGACGTTTTGCTTCGGTCACATAGGCGTTGCCCGGCCCGAAAATTTTGTCGGTGGCGGGGATGGTTTCTGTACCGAATGCCATCGCGGCAATTGCCTGGGCACCACCGACCTGATAAATGGTTTCCACACCGCAAAGTTGTGCGGCATATAAAATTTCATCTGCCACCGGCGGCGGTGAGCAGAGGATGATCCGGCGGCAACCGGCGATTTTTGCCGGAACAGCCAGCATCAGGACAGTGGAAATCAGCGGCGCGCTGCCGCCTGGGATATACAGCCCGACACTGTCCACCGGACGGGTCACCAGCTGGCAGCTGACCCCGGGCTGGGTTTCCACATCAATCACATCGGGGATCTGCGCTTCGTGAAAGCGGGTGATATTGGCTTTCGCGGTTGCCATGGCGGATTTCAGTGAATCCGGCAGGCGGTCAGCGGCGGCGGCAATCTCCGCCGCACTGATTTGCAGTTCTGTCACCTGTGTTTTATCAAAGCGGGCACTCAGCGCGCGCAGGGCGTCATCACCGTTTTCACGTACGTCACAGATGATGTCACTGACCACGCGGCTGATATCACCGGATGCTGCCATCGCCGGGCGCATCAGGGCGTCCGCCTGCTGTTGTGTATCAAGATTTTCCCAGCGGATCAAAGTATTAAAGGTCATTGCGGTCATTGTCATCACTCCATCATTTTTTCAATCGGCAGAACCAGAATGGAGCTGCACCCCAGGGCTTTCAGTTTTTCCATGGTTTCCCAGAACAGGGTTTCGCTGCTGACCATGTGCATTGCCACCAGATCCGGCTCACCGGCCAGCGGCAGCAGGGTCGGACGCTCTGCGCCCGGCAGCAGGGCGATCACGTCGTCCAGACGTTTTGACGGGGCGTGCATCATGATGTATTTGGATTCACGCGCCTGGATCACGCCCTGGATACGGGTCATCATTCTGTCGATAAGTTGCTGTTTGGCAGGCGGCATGTCACCGTCACGCTGAATCAGGCAGGCTTTGGAGCGGTAAATCACTTCCACTTCGCGCAGACCGTTGGCTTCCAGTGTGGCACCGGTGGAGACCAGGTCACAGATAGCATCAGCCAGCCCGGCGCGCGGTGCCACTTCCACCGAGCCGTTAAGCAGACAGGATTTAAAGCGGATACCTTTCTGATCCAGATAACGTTTGAGCAGGAACGGGTAGGAAGTCGCGATACGGCTGTCCTGAAGACATTCCGCGCCGTTGTAGCTGAAATCCACCGGGGCGGCGAGTGAGAGGCGGCAGGTACCGAAATCCAGGCGGCGCAGTGTGAAGTAGCGCGGGTTTTGCCCCTGTGCCTGACGGCTTAATAACTCTTCTTCCAGTACGTTTTCGCCGATGATACCGAGGTCAACCACACCGTCCATCACCAGGCCGGGAATATCGTCATCACGGACCCGCAGGATATCAATCGGCATATTCTCCGCGTAAGCAATCAGGCGCTGCTGTTGTAAGTTGATTTTTATGCCGCAGCGCGCGAGCAATTCGCGGGAATCTTCACTTAAACGACCTGACTTCTGAATGGCTATCCGTAAGCGCGTTTTATCTAACATTTTGATTATCCTTTAATTTTATAATTCTTTAGGTATAAAAAAACCCCCGGAAAAAAGATTCTTCCGGGGGTTCTCTCTTAGCACGCATGCCACCGGAAGCTCTGAACGTCTTCCGGCACCAATCGCCTGAAAGACTAGTCAGGGTGATGGTGGTGGTGATGGCTGAACTGGATGCGTGTCATGATAATCTCTCGTCGTTTATCTGCCTGTTGCTATCACGGATAATGTTGTCATTATGGTGATAACGATGTTTATAAATTGCTTGTCTTTCAACCTATAGAACTCACCCGGACTTTGCAACCCCTTTTTTGCAAAGAAAACAGAAATTAAGATAATTTACTGAAATTAAAGAAAAATAAGCCACAGAGAGGTCATGCACGATGAAAACAGTTTCCATCGCGGGGCTGGGCTGGCTGGGAATGCCGCTGGCACTGCATCTTGCGGATATCGGTATCCGTGTCAAAGGCACCAAAACCACGCCGGACGGCACAGAGGCGGCGAGAATGTGCGGTATTGAGTGTTATATGCTGAATCTGACACCAGAACCGGAATGTAACGCTGATGATCTGGATGCCTTTTTGCAGACGGATATTCTGGTGATCACGTTGCCGGCATCAAGAACGGCGGGCGGCGGTTACCTGTATGTGAAGGCGGTGCAAAATCTGGTGGATCTGGCGGCGGCGCGCGGTGTGTCGCGGGTGATTTTTACCGGTTCAACAGCGGTTTACGGTAATCAGACCGGTAAGCTGACAGAAAACTCGCCGGTCGATCCGGTGACGGAATCAGCCAAAGCGATTGTTGAGATTGAGCACTGGCTGAATGAGTTGCCGGGCGTGTCAGCGGATATTCTGCGTCTGGCCGGGCTGGTAGGGGAATCCCGCCATGCAGGGCGTTTTCTGGCAGGAAAAACGGCGGTGAAAGGCGCGAATCAGCCGGTCAATCTGGTGCATCAGGATGATGTGATTGCCGCGATCCGCCTGCTTATCCAGCGTCCGCACGGCGGCCATCTGTATAACCTGTGTGCACCGCAGCACCCGTCACGGGCTGAATTTTATCCGGACATGTCCCGTCAGATTAATTTGCTGCCGCCGGTCTTCAGAGAAGAAGATATCACTGAAGGGAAAGAGATTGACGGCAGCCGCATCTGCCGGGAACTGGGCTTTGAGTATCAGTGCCCTGATCCCGGCCGGATGCCAATGACGGAATAAGTGTTAACTGACCGGCAGTGCCACGATATCGCGGTACGCCGGGCGGGTTTCAATCCGTGCAAACCAGCGCTCGATATGCGGGAAGTCCGGTCTGTCGTGACACACTTCCCGCCACGGATAGAGCAGCGGTGCCAGTGCCATATCAGCAATACTGAACGCATCACCGGCGATATAATCACGCTGTGCAAGGTCGTCGTTGAGCATAGCAATCAGACGGTTCAGCGCCTGTTTCAGCTCTTCCACCCGCGCCGGATCGCGCTGCTCTGCCGGGGTTCTGACCAGCAGTCCCATCATCGCTTTGATATACGGGAACAGACTGCCGTCTGACCAGTACATCCATTGTGCCGCCCGGGCGCGGAATTCCGCATTATGCGGCAGCAGTGTGCCGTCATCATACTTATCCGCCAGATAGCTGAGAATGGCATTGGATTCCCAGAGAATAAATTCACCGTCCTGATAGGTCGGGATGGTTTTATTCGGGTTCATGGCGAGGTATTCCGGGGTATCGAGACCGCCGAACGGCCCGCCCGCATCTTTCTGCTGATAAGTCAGCCCCAGTTCAGTCAGACACCATAAGACTTTCTTGACGTTAGACGAGTTTTTTCTGCCCCAGACGGTTATCATAGTGACTCCTGTTGATAGAAATGCGATGACGTGTGCGTATTGTCGGTTATTTTATGTCATGAAGTGTAAATTTTGACACGAAATCCCCGTAACAGGAAGAATCGCGTTAAAGTGTCATTGGCTTACCATTCATGAAATGAATATAGTATTCATTATCACAGAGTTATCACTCTTATTTTTGTCACGATGTACCGGGTTTAAAGAGGGAAGAGTAATGCAGACAGTAATCAGTTCACGGGTAACCGGTTTAATCGGCGGGCTTGCTTTCGGATTTTTAAGCATCGGCCACGCGTTTGCGGAGGAAACACCGGTTGCACCGCAGGTGGATGCAAAAGCGTATGTGCTGATGGACTACAACAGCGGGAAAATCCTGGCATCCGTGAATGCGGATGAGCGCCTTGACCCGGCGTCACTGACAAAAATCATGAGCAGTTATGTGGTCGGCCAGGCGATTAAAGCCGGAAAAGTGACACCGGATGATATCGTCACCGTCGGTATTAATGCCTGGGCAACCGGTAATCCGGTGCTGAAAGGCTCTTCCCTGATGTTCCTGAAACCGGATGACCGCGTAAAATTAATCGATCTGAACAAAGGGATGGTTATTCAGTCCGGTAATGACGCCAGTATTGCGCTGGCGGAATATGTGGCGGGCAGCCAGGAAACCTTTGTTTCCCAGATGAACAGCTACGCCAAACAGATTGGCCTGACAAATACCCATTTTAAAACGGTTCACGGGCTGGATTCCGAAGGGCAGTACAGTACCGCCAAAGACATGGCACTGCTGACCCAGGCGCTGATCACCGATGTGCCGGATGAATATGTTATCCATAAAGAGAAAGAATTTACCTTCAATAAGATCCGTCAGCCGAACCGCAACCGCCTGTTGTGGAGCACTAATCTCAATGTGGACGGTGTAAAAACCGGTCACACCAGCGGCGCGGGGCATAACCTGGTGGCTTCTGCGACAGACGGCCCGATGCGTCTGATTTCTGTGGTACTGGGCGCACCGAGTGACCGTGTCCGTTTTGCGGAAAGTGAAAAAATTCTCTCCTGGGGCTTCCGTTTCTTTGAAACTGTGGCACCGGTGAAAGCCGATACTCCGCTGACCACCGAGCGCGTCTGGTTCGGGGATATTTCAGAAGTGCCGCTGGGCGCGGAAAAAGACATTTATGTCACTATCCCGAAAGGCAAACTCAAAGATCTGAAAGCGACCTTTGAGCTGGACAGCACCACGCTGGAAGCGCCGCTGGCGAAAAACCAGGTAGTCGGGAAAATCAACTTTATCCTTGATGATAAAATCGTTGAACAGCGTCCGCTGGTGGTTCAGCAGCAGGTTGAGGAAGCCGGCTTCTTCGGTCGCATCTGGGATTATATTGTCCGCTTCTTTGCCGGACTGTGGCATTCTGTCTTCGGTTAATCACAACAGCCTGCCGGTGAACTGACCGGCAGGTTTTCTCTCCGCTTACCGGGCAAATCCGGTATCACATTCAGACAGCGCTTCTGAAATCACACCTCCATTCTTACTGCTGCCATTGTTGTATGTCATTTCAGTAACCCGCGAAGGTATTTTCCCGCGGGATTTAATCTGAATTAAGGAAGAAAAACACGGAATGCACCATCTCGTGCGGCTATTTTTTATCAGGGCAGTAATAATAGACAGGCAGATAAAAATGGGCGGTAACAACAGGAGATACGATGATTCGTTTATGTCCGGTCAGTAAAGATAACTGGGAAGCGTGTGTGGATCTGGAAGTCCGGGAGGATCAGGAGGATTTTGTGGCCTCCAATGTGTATTCCCTAGCACAGCTTCAGTTTGTCAATAATTTCAGTGCCGATGTGATTTATGACGATGAAATCATGATCGGTTTTGCCATGTACGGCATTGATGATGATGACGGTATGTTCTGGATCTGGCGCTTTATGCTGGATGCAAAATTTCAGGGCAAAGGGCTGGGTAAAGCCGCATTTGCTGCGTTGCTGGAAAAAATCACCGCGATGAATAACACCCGGGAGCAGCCGCTGCCCTGGTTGCGGTTGAGTTATGACCCGGAAAATGAATTCGCAAAACACTTTTATCAGCGTTTCGGCTTTAAGGTGGTGCAGATGATGGATTTCGGGGAGGAAATGGCGCAAATACCGCTATCATCATAAGGTTATTCCCCCTTCAGGCGGCAATTTATCATGCTGTCTGCTGAATTACCCTGTTGAAATCCGTATAAGATCCGATATTACATCCTGATATCGGATTTTTTTATAAAAAAGGACCGGTATTTTTACACACCGGTCAATAAAGGATTAAAGATATGGGGACAATTGTGTTTATCGCGCTGGTCATTGCCGTGGCCGGAATTGTGTGGATCCGGCGGGTATATCTCCGGATAAACCGCCTTCAGGCTCCGATCACCGAAGCTTATGCGGCGATTGACGGCATGCTGCATCAGCGGGCGGAGAAGATCGGTCAGCTGGTGGATATGACGGAAAAAGCAGGTATTCAGGATGCAACGCTGTTTTATTTCCGGCAGGATGCGTATCCGCGCTATACAGCGGCGGCGACACTGGATGAAAGTGTCAGTGCCGCAAATGATATCAGCAGTGTTTTTTATCATATTATGACGCTGACAGAGACATTTCCGGCACTGATTGCGGATCCGCAGTTTGTCCGCATTCAGCTGGGGATCTGTGATATTGAGGATGCCCTGAATCCGGGCATCCGCGCCTTTAATGAAGCGGTACTTCAGTACAATATTGCAGTTCAGCATTATCCGGACACCCTGGTGGCCGGGCTGTTCGGGTTCGGACCCAAAACACTTCTGCTGATGTCCTGATATGAAAAACCCCCGCAATCTGCATTGCGGGGGTTTTTGCAGTTATGAAACGGAAACTAATCAGTCACACGGGATCACTTTGATTGCCAGGCCGCCCTGTGAGGTTTCGCGGTATTTGGCATTCATATCTTTACCGGTTTCATACATGGTTTCGATAACTTTATCGAGGCAAACACGCGGTTCACTGACACGGCGCAGCGCCATACGGGCGGCGTTGACAGACTGAACAGCGGCAATGGCGTTACGCTCGATACACGGTACCTGTACCTGCCCGGCGACCGGGTCACAGGTCAGGCCGAGGTTGTGTTCCATCGCGATTTCCGCCGCGATAAAGACCTGCATCGGGCTGCCGCCCAGCAGTTCGGTCAGACCGGCTGCCGCCATGGAACAGGCAACACCGACTTCACCCTGACAACCCACTTCCGCACCGGAAATAGAGGCGTTCATTTTGTACAGTGAACCAATCACGCTGGACACCAGGAAATAGCGGGTATAGGCGTTCTCATTCACCGGACGGATGAATTTATCGTAATACGACAGCACTGCCGGGATGATCCCGCAGGCACCGTTGGTTGGTGCGGTAACAACACGGCCACCGGCAGCGTTTTCTTCGTTAACGGCGAGGGCAAACATGTTGATCCAGTCAACAACCTGCATCGGGTCTGTGGAGGTGTTATCACTGGTGACCAGCTGACGGCGCAGTGCAGCGGCACGGCGTGGCACACGCAGCGGCCCCGGCAGCAAACCTTCGGTGTTCACACCACGTTCGATACCGGCTTTCATCACATCCCAGACTGCTGCCAGGTGCGCGGAAAGTTCTTCTTTGCTGCGCAGCGCCAGTTCGTTCTGCATCACCAGCGCTGACAGTGACAGCCCGGTTTCGTTACAGTGCTTTTGCAGATCAGCGGCATACTGATACGGATAAGGCACTTTGGTTTCGCTGTCCGCAGCCTGGCCAAAATGTTCCTCATCAACGATAAAGCCGCCGCCGACGGAGTAATAGGTTTTCTTGTACAGTAATTCATCACCGGCGAATGCGCTGATGGACATGCCGTTTTCATGCAGCGGCAGGTTTTCTTTATGGAAGTTCATCCCGTTATCGCGCGGGAAATCCACTTCATGGCGTTGGTTTGCCAGCAAAAGGCGTTCACGTTCTTCAACATCCCTGATAAAGCCCGGTATCGCGTCAATATCAACAGAATCCGGCAGGTTACCCGCAAGACCCATAATGATAGCGATATCTGTCGCGTGACCTTTCCCTGTCAGAGACAGAGAGCCGTACACATCAACTTGAATGCGGGTGGTTTTTTCCAGCAGTCCGGCCGCGATAAGATCATCAGCGAACTGTTTACCTGCTTTCATCGGACCGACCGTGTGAGAACTCGACGGACCAATACCAATTTTGAAGATGTCAAATACACTGACCATATTGCTCGCCCCCTATGTTAAGGCGTGGATTAATAGTGTCGTGAAGATTCACGAAGCCGTTACTTTTCAGTTCCGGCTGATTATTGTTGTTGCTGTTGCCCGCCGGAGAGGGCAACAGTCATTTATTTATTAACCAAAAAACAGCTGATACAGATTGTAAAACACCGCTGAGATGGCAATGAGACCCATCACAACCACAAACAGATTACTCAGGTGACCGGCATATTTGCGCATCGCAGGCACTTTGCGGATGGCATACATCGGCATGATAAACAGCAGCATAGCGATGATCGGGCCGCCCAGGGTTTCAATCATACCCAGAATGCTCGGGTCTAATGTGGCAACAATCCAGGTGGTGACCAGCATAAACAGGGCAGTCAGTTTATTCAGTTTAGACGGTGCAATGCTTTTGCCCTTGGCGCGTAATGCTTTGTTAACCAGACCGTTAAAGCCTTCACGGGCACCCAGGTAGTGACCCAGGAATGATTTGGTGATAGCAATAAACGCGATGAATGGTGCGATATAGGCAATCATCGGGTTTTGGAAGTGGTTCGCCAGGTAAGACAGAATGGAGATGTTCTGATCTTTTGCTTCCTGCAGATTCTGCGGGGAGAGGCTCAGCACGCAGCTGAACACAAAGAACATCACAGTCAGTACCATCATAATATGGGCGTAAGCCAGAATGCGGGAGCATTTTTTCTCCGCATTTTCGCCGTACTCTTCACGCTTGGCGACAGCAAAGGCAGAGATAATCGGGGAATGGTTAAAGGAGAACACCATCACCGGAATCGCCAGCCACAGTGTTATCAGCAGACCATGACCGGTGACACTGGCCGTATTGCTGTTAAAAGTGAGGGTATCGAATACCGCGGTACTCCAGTGCGGGATCAGATACAGCGCCAGTACCATCAGAACCGCCACAAACGGGAACACCAGCACGCTCATTGCTTTGACAATCGCGGCTTCACCGAAACGGACAATACACATAATCCCGATAATCAATACCAGGGAGAGAATAATGCGCGGCGGAGCCGTCATATGCATCTGGTTAACGATAAAGCTTTCTACGGTGTTGGTGATAGCCACACTGTAGACCAGCAGGATCGGGTAAATCGCAAAGAAATAGAGCAGGGTGATCAGACCACCGGCTCTGGAACCGAAATGCTCTTCCACCACTTCGGTAATATCTTCGCCCGGATTTTTACCGGACAGCACGAAGCGGCACATACCGCGGTGTGCGAAAAAGGTCATCGGGAAGGCCAGCACGGCCATGATGATCAGCGGGATCAGCCCGCCGATACCGGCGTTAATCGGCAGAAACAGTACGCCTGCGCCGATAGCGGTACCGTACAGTCCGAGCATCCAGACGGTATCGGATTTACGCCATTTACGATAATCATTGCTGGTGTCAGTCTTGCTGACCACAACCTGCGGTTGTGTTGTATCCATAGAAGTCTCCAAAATGTACAACAATAACAACAATTAAAATTTTGCACGCTGATCTGTGCATTTATTCGTCTCTGAAATAGGGTCTATGTACGTAACCAGATAAAAAATAAGTAAAGCTAAAAAGTCACCCGCAATTGCTTACCGGTAAAAATAATAAACAGCAGCGACCTGATATCTGTAATGGATAAATAAAGGTCTCTGCAGTCATTCATATTCAAAAGTACCTGAAATTGATAACTCTCTTTCTGATGGTGAAAATATACTGTTTTTCAGTGGAAAACACCGTGATCATAGTCTCAAATGCTATAAATCACAGTAAAACAGGCTCTGTTGCAAAATTTGATAAAATTGTTAATCCGGGTTTACGGAATGGGGCATGCCGAAACAACATATGACGTTAAAAGCAGTTTAATAATGTCGTTATTTTTTATGTTTTATTTAAAAAAATTAATTTATTCATATATTAATAAATATATCCGTTGCGTAATACGATCTTATTTCAGAATATAAGCAGGCCGGTTTTTTCCGGATAAAAACCCTTTTATAAGCAGGGTTTTTATTTGTAGTTGATTGTTTTAAATGAAAAAATGGCGTTTCAATTTCGGCGGTGATAATGCCGCGTATATGACGAAAATCAGACAGTATAAAATATGGCGTTATATAATGAGTATATTGTCTGTGCCGGATTATTAGAATAATTATTTTAATCGCGAATTAAGTAATCTGAGTGATACTGATGACAGATAAAACAGAAATGTTAAATAAATACCAGAATAATATTCTGCGAACAAAAATAGTACTGTCACCAGTGAAAAATGTGGTCTGAAAAAGAACAGCAGTACCGGTGATAATTAAGTCCGGATAAAAAAAATACCGGCGTGCGGGCCGGTATCGCGCCGGTATCAGCAAAACCCGGCAGGTTGCCCGCCGGAGAGGGCAACAGTCATGTATTTATCAGCCAAAAAACAGCTGATACAGATTGTAAAACACGGCTGAGATGGCAATGAGACCAATCACAACCACAAACAGGTTACTCAGGTGACCGGCATATTTACGCATCGCAGGGACTTTGCGGATAGCGTACATCGGCATGATAAACAGCAGCATAGCGATAATCGGGCCGCCCAGAGTTTCAATCATCCCCAGAATGCTCGGGTCTAAGGTGGCAACAATCCAGGATGTTACCAGCATAAACAGCGCAGTCAGTTTATTCAGTTTAGACGGTGCAATACTTTTACCTCTGGCGCGCAGTGCTTTGTTAACCAGGCCGTTAAAGCCTTCACGGGCACCCATGTAATGACCCAGGAATGCGTTGGTGATAGCAATAAACGCGACTAACGGCGCGATATAGGCAATCATCGGATTATGAAAGTAGTTCGCCAGGTAAGACAGAATAGAGATGTTCTGATCTTTTGCTTCCTGCAGATTCTGCGGGGAGAGGCTCAGCACACAACTGAACACAAAGAACATCACAGTCAGCACCATCATGATGTGAGCGCATGCCAGAATGCGTGAGCATTTTTTCTCTGCATTGTCGCCATATTCCTGACGTTTTGCGACACTGAATGCGGAAATAATCGGCGAGTGGTTAAAGGAGAACACCATCACCGGAATCGCCAGCCACAGCGTCACCATCAGACCGCGTCCGGTATCACCGGCAGTGTGACTGCTGAAAGAGAGTGTATCAAATATCGCGGTATTCCAGTGCGGGATCAGGTACAGCGCCAGTACCATCAGAACCGCCACAAACGGGAATACCAGCACGCTCATTGCTTTGACAATCGCAGCTTCACCGAAGCGGATAATACACATAATCCCGACAATCAGTACCAGTGACAGAATAATGCGCGGCGGAGCCGTCATATGCATCTGGTTAACGATAAAGCTTTCCACGGTGTTGGTGATAGCCACACTGTAGACCAGCAGGATCGGGTAAATCGCAAAGAAATAGAGCAGGGTGATAAGGTTCCCTGCTTTGGCACCGAAATGCTCTTCCACCACT
Organism: Morganella sp. GD04133; assembly: GCF_029835375.1. Taxonomy (NCBI): domain Bacteria; kingdom Pseudomonadati; phylum Pseudomonadota; class Gammaproteobacteria; order Enterobacterales; family Morganellaceae; genus Morganella; species Morganella sp. GD04133. The sequence continues at coordinate 24,402 of NZ_JAODZS010000013.1, forward strand.
TCAGTAATATCTTCACCCGGATTTTTACCGGATAAGATAAAGCGGCACATACCGCGGTGCGCGAAAAAGGTCATCGGAAAGGCCAGAAGGGCCATAATGATCAGCGGGAGCAGCCCGCCGATACCGGCATTAATCGGCAGAAACAGGATACCGGCACCAATGGCGGTACCGTACAGTCCGAGCATCCAGACGGTATCGGATTTACGCCATTTGCGGTAATCATTACGGGTATCAGTCTGACTGACCACGACCTGTGGTTGTGTTGTTTCCATAGATGTCTCCAAAATTTGCAACAATAACAACGAAAAAATGCACGGTGAGCTGTGCGCAAAATGTGTCTCTGAAGCAGGGTCTATGTACGCAACCGGATAAAAATAAGTAAAACGGGAAAATTACCTGTAATTGCTTACCGGTAAAAATAATAAACAGCAGCGGCCTGATATCTGCAACGGATAAATAAAAGCCTCTGCATTAATGCATATTCAAAAGAATCTGAGATTGGTGACTGTCTTTTTGTAGTGAAAATATACTGGTTTTTAGTGAAAAACACTGTAATCTTCATCTCATTTGCTATAAATAACATTAAAACCGGTCGTGTTGCAATATTTAATAAGGTTGTTAATCTGTTTTTGCGGAATGAGGTATGCCGAAACGGCATAGGAGGTCAGATATTCTGCAATAATGTTATTTTTGCCTGTTTTTTATTTAAACAAATTTATTTGTTCAGATGTGAACTAGTATATGCGTTGCACAATATTGCATTATGACAAAACACATTATCACACTAAATAAAACTATTTAATGAGTGTGGTTTTTTATGTTATTTGTTGTTTTTAAACGTAAAATAATTTTTTCGTTGAGTTTGTGGTGATTAAGGGATATGCAGGAAGTCAGGCAGTATGAAACAAGGATTTTTATAATAGACGTACTGTGTATCCGGTATGATTAAAATAATTTTTTTAATCACGAATTAAGTGGTCCGGTGATATTGATGAAGAACAGAACAGAAATGTTAAATAAATACCGAAATAATATTCTATGAACAAAAATAATGCTGTCAGCAGCGAAAAGTGCGCTTTAAAAAATCGCCGGTAATCGCCGTCATTAAACAGAGATAAAAAAATACCGGCATACGGCCGGTATTTCAGGATTTATTTTTGTACAGGTTACCCCTGCACCCAGCCTTTACGGATAGGCATGGCAAAACAGTACCGGTAGAGCGCCTGCAACCGGTTTTGCAGTGCCGGACCGAACAGGCTCCAGAGCAGCTCTGTCAGTGCACAGGAAATCAGTACCGTGATAAAGGCACCCAGCATATCCACCGGCCAGTGAACGCCGAGAAAAACCCGCGACCAGGCAACAATCAGTGCCGGGATCATCAGCAGCAATCCTGCACGGACATTGCACCAGAACAGGCAGCCCAGTGCGAAGGTAAACACAATAATGCCGTGGTTGCTCGGGAACGAGGCCGTCGGTGCGTGATCAAGGAAGCTGTGGCCGAACGGTTCGGCAAACGGACGGGCATGCGGCCAGAGTATGCCGATAACCCAGGAGGCGGCGAAACCGATCAGCAGCGCAATGGCACTTTTGCAGACAGCGCGGCGCTGACGGGCCATATTCTCAGGCGCTCCCCGCAGCCAGAACCCAGCGGCAACAACCGGAAACAGCAGAACCAGATATTTTGCCGCAAACGTGGCGGCAGTAATCATGGTATGAGACGTTTCCGGCGTGGCATTGAGCAGGAGAAAAAGCGAATGATTCAGATTTTCCAGCACAGCAGACTCCTTAAAAAACACACCGTATATATCCGGTAATAAAATGACGGGTCAGGGTAGCCGTCTTGTGCATCAAGGTAAAGTAAAAATGTCTTGGTTAATCGTGCTATTACGTAACATTGCAGAAAACTGACAAAATCTGAAATAACAACAGGCGGGATAAACAGCAGGCAATAAAAAACCCGATAGTTAAAACCAAATTGGTGACTATCGGGCTTCCTCAATCTTGGGGATATTCAAAGAAAAGCAGTGGCACTTATTCAGACTGCGCCCCGGTAAGAAAGTTCGAAAAAAGATTAAAAAAAATGAAAATAATTTTTTGATGTTGAAAATCAGTGGGATAGAGAGGGGCAAATAAGCCGTTTCCCGGGCGGGAAACGGCCGGATAGCTTAGCTGAACAGGCCGAGATTGGCTTTTGCGTAAGCTTCGAAATCCGTGCAGCCACCGATGTGCTTTTCATCGATAAAAATCTGAGGAACGGTTTCAACCGGTTTGCCGACGGTGACAGATAAATCTTCTTTGCTGATGCCTTCCGCGTGAATATCAATATAGCGATAGTCGAAGTCATCACGTTCATTTTTCAGTTTTTCTGCGAGTTCTTTCGCACGAACGCAATAAGGACAACCCGGACGGCCAAAAATAACGGTATACATGAAAAGCTCCTTCATTCATCAGTAACACCGGAAGCGGTGCTTTAATGGGATAAATTATGCCTGTATCATAGCGGATAGAAAAGAATGTTGTGACGATTTGTGCGGTAGTCCGCACCAATGGTTCAGTGACTACCCGCAGTGCGGATATAAAAAACAGAATCACAGAGGATAATATGACCAGAAAGCAGCCGCGACAAATGCGTTCATTAGGGGATATGCCGCGCCCGGTAATTATCTGCGAGGTTATCGGTGTGATATTACTGGTGCTGGTCTATCTGGCGGTGAATGATTTTATTTCGCTGCCGGGCTTTATGAGCAGCAAGAATGCCCTGATGGTAATGGCGTTTGCCGGCCTGGGATGTCTGGTACCGGCGGCAATCAATATTGTCTGGCGGGCCATCAGCGCCATGCCGTCTGTTGGTATCGACAGCAAAAGCGGGGCAGCCAAAAAGACCCGGCAGAATAAAAATGAAAAAAAGCAATAAAACGTTATTCCCCTTCACGTTTTTCAGCTAAGATCCGTTATTGGTCTGCGGGTGACGGTTTTCCCCGCTGTACTTTTGTTTTTCCGGTTAAAAGGCTTCAGGTTCATGATCATTCCCGATCTCACGATATTACGCACATGGCTGGATCAGCTGAAACTCGCCTGTTTTGAGTGTGATTCCTGTCAGGCACTGCATCTGCCGCATATGCAAAATGTGGACGGTGTGTTTGATGCCAAAATTGATATCCTTGACGACATGCTGGTATTTTCGGCGCTGGCGGAAGTCCGCCCGACGGCGATTGTCCCGCTGATTGCCAACCTGAGTCAGATCAACGCCAGTTCGCTGCTGGTCAAAACCTTTATGGATATTCAGGATTCCGCCATGCCGAAGCTGGTGGTCTGCTACTCACTGCCGCTCAGTGCCGGGCTGACATTTGAGCAGTTCTCACTCGCCCTGCAACTGATGGAAGAGCAGGTCGGCGCAGTGATTTTTGAGCTGTTCAGTAACAATATGCTGTTTGATCCGAATGATGCGGAACCGGAAGATGAAGAAAACTTCCGCACTGATTCCGTTCCTTCTCCGGTGATCCACTGATTATCCGCACCACTTTCGATATCCGGGACACCATCATGCATTGCCCTCAGTATTCCGCCGGCCGCTGCCGCTCCTGTCAGTGGCTTGAAAAACCCTATATTCAGCAGATTGATGATAAAGAGCAGGATCTCCGCGCACTGCTCTCGCCGTTTGCCGTAACAAATTGGCTGCCGCCGGTCCGCAGCGCGGAAACCGCGTTCAGAAATAAAGCCAAGATGGTCGTCAGCGGCAGTGTGGAGCGCCCGGTGTTCGGGATCGTGACAGATAACGAGCCGGTCGATTTATCGGATTGCCCGCTCTATCCGCCGCATTTTGCCGCAGTGTTTGCCGCGCTGAAACCCTTTATCGCCCGTGCCGGACTGACGCCGTACAATGTGGAACGCCGTCGTGGTGAGCTGAAATTCCTGCTGCTGACCGAAAGCCGCGCCAGCGGTAAAATGATGCTGCGCTTTGTGCTGCGCTCAGAGAAAAAAGTGGCGCAGTTACAGGCCGCGCTGCCGTTTTTACAGGCGCAACTGCCGCAGTTATCGGTGATTTCCGCCAATATCCAGCCGGTCGCGATGGCGATTCTGGAAGGGGAGCAGGAAATTATCTTTACCCCGGATGCGGTGCTGGAAGAGACCTTTAACGGCATTCCGCTCTATATCCGTCCGCACAGCTTTTTCCAGACCAATCCGGCGGTTGCCGCGCAGTTGTATCATACCGCCGGACAATGGGTGCGTGAATTGGGCATCACCCGTTTATGGGATCTGTTTTGCGGTGCGGGCGGATTCGGCCTGCACTGTGCGGATAAATCCACACAACTGACCGGGATTGAAATCAGCCCGGAGGCGATTGCCTGTGCCACCCGTTCAGCGGAAAAAATGGGGCTGGAGAATGTCACCTTTCAGGCGCTGGATTCCGCGCAGTTTGCCCTCGCCAAATCCGCTGTGCCGGAACTGGTGCTGGTGAACCCGCCGCGCCGGGGGATCGGGAAAGCGCTGTGTGATTACCTGAATACCATGGCGCCGGAGACGATTATCTATTCCAGCTGCAATGCACAGAGCCTGGCACAGGACCTGGCGCATCTTACACAGTATCAGCCGCAGCGTGTGCAGCTGTTTGATATGTTCCCGCATACTGCACATTATGAAGTGCTGGTGCTGCTGACCAGAAAATAATAATGAGAGAATAAAAAAACGGGGCTGCAATTCACATTGCGGCCCCGTTTTCGTATGAGCGGATCAGTTACGGTGTTCGAATGCCAGCGCGCGGCGTTCAATCAGACGCATCGCGAGCGTCAGCAGGCTGTTGACTGCCAGATAAATAATCCCCGCAGCAATAAAGACGTTCAGATCGTAATCCTGACCAAACAGGCGGCGGCTGTAGCCCATTACTTCAAGCAGTGAAATTGTCGTGGCCAGCGAGGTACTTTTGAAGATCAGCACCACTTCGTTGGAATAGGACGACAATGCACGTTTAAAGGCATAGGGCAGAATAATCCGCATGGTCTGCTTCTGTGACATTCCCAGCGCCTGGCAGGATTGCCACTGACCCGGCGGGATCGCTTTCACCGCGCCGTAGAACAGCAGTGTCGAATAGGCCGCACTGTTGAGCGCCAGTGTCACCATGGCACAGAGCCACGGGGAGGACATCAGTTCCCACAGCAGCGGATAGTTTTTCAGCCCTTCAAACTGTGCAGGCCCGAAATAGATCAGGAAAAACTGGACCAGCAGCGGCGTCCCGGTAAACAGGGTGATATACCCCTTGACCAGCGGTGTCAGAACCCGCGGCTTGAGAGAGAGTACCAGTGTAAACAGCACGGACAGCAGAAACGCCGTGATCAGTGCGGTAAACGTCAGTGACAGACTGACCGGCAGGCCCGGCAATACGGCAAGAATATAATCAAATATGCTCATTGGCCGCTCCGTTCAAAACGTGTGGTACGCAATTCAATACGTTTGAGGATGTACTGACTGACCAGCGTGATGGCGAGATAGATAAGCGCCACAATGCTGTACCAGGTGAAAGGTTCTTCAGTACGGCGGGCAATGCTTTGAGTTTGCAGCATCAGTTCGTTGATACCAATCAGGTACACCAGCGCGGTATCTTTCAGCAGAACCAGCCACTGGTTACCCAGTCCCGGCAGGGCATGCCGCCACATCTGCGGCATGACAAAGCGGAGGAAAATGGTGGTACGGCTCAGACCGAGTGCCTGACCGGCCTCGCGCTGTCCGTCCGGTACCGCTTTCAGCGCACCGCGCAGGGTTTGTGATGCATAGGCCGCGTAGAGCAGAGACAGGGCGGTGATACCGCTGAAGATCGGCACATACGGGCCGTTATCGATCTCAAGCGTCAGGGTGAAGAAACCCAGATTGATACCGTCGCTCAGCCGGAAAATCACTTCCTGTGTGCCGTAATAGACAAACAGAACCACAAGCAGCTCAGGTAAACCACGGATCAGCGTAACAAGACAGGTTCCGGCAAAGGCGACAGGTTTCCAGCGCACGGTTTCCCAGAGGGTAAACAACATCGCCAGCACCAGACCAATCAGGAGTGCAGAAACAGCAAGGCCGACGGTTACCCCGGCGGCGCTTGCTAAAGAGAGAAAATCGTTCATTAAATTTTTATGTTATTACTCAAACCATTTCTTATAGAGGGTATCGTAAGTACCGTCCGCTTTGACCTCAGTAAGCGCCTTGTTGAGTTTGTCTTTCAGCTCGCTGTTGCCCTTGCGGACCGCAATAGCCAGGCCGGTGCCGAAATATTCCGGATCGGTGACGCGCTCACCCACGGTTTTCAGATTGTCGTTGCTCTTCAGCCATTCATTGATAACAGCTGTGTCACCGAAGACAGCGTCAATACGTCCGCCTTTCAGATCCAGTACCGCGTTCTGGTAGCTTTCATAAGGCACAATTTTCATGTCCTTAAACTGCTCCATCAGGTATTTCTGATGCGTGGTACCGTTCTGGATACCAATCTGTTTCCCTTTGAGGCTGTCAATGCTATCAAATTTGCCCGCAACTGCAACGAAAACAGCAGAGTTATCATAATAGGTATTGGTGAAATCAACCTGCTTCTGACGCTCAGGTGTGACGTCAATTCCGGCCATCAGCGCATCAAAACGCTTGTATTTCAGGCTCGGGATCAGGCTGTCAAACGCCTGGTTGGTGAAGGTACATTCCGCATCGATTTTGGCACACATTGCCTGAGCCAGATCCACATCAAACCCGACGATTTCGTTTTTCTCATTCACGGTTTCAAACGGGGCATAACTCGCTTCTGTCGCGAAACGGATTTTTTCTTTTTCTGCCGCCGCTGCGGAGAAAGCAAACGCGCCGATTAATGCGGCAATAACCAGTTTTTTCATAGCAACATCCTATTTTTAATGTTCAGTGGCAGAAAATAATCAGTGTGACAGATAACCGGCAAATGCCTCTGTCTGCGGCGTGATAAAGCATTGGGCGCTGCCCTGTTCCACGATGCGGCCGTTTTCCATATACACCACTTTGCTGGCGGTTTTACGGGCGATATCCACTTCGTGAGTCACGATCACCTGGGTGATCCCGGTTTGTGACAGCTCTTTAATAATATCGACGACCTGAGAGGTAATTTCCGGGTCCAGTGCCGCTGTCGGTTCATCGAATAACAGTACCTGCGGTTCCATCATCAGGGCGCGGGCAATCGCCACACGCTGCTGCTGGCCGCCGGATAAATGCAGCGGAAAACGGTTTGCAAAATCGGTCAGACGCAGACGTGTCAGCAGTTTTTCTGCTTTTGCCTGAGCGGCTTCTCTGGTCAGCCCCAGCACCCGGACCGGCGCTTCTGTCAGGTTATCCATGACGGTCAGATGCGGCCACAGGTTATACTGCTGAAACACCATGCCGACGTTCTGACGCAGGGAACGGATCGCTTTGGCAGACGGCGCGGTGGTAAAATCAAAATGGTGATCCGCAATGGTCAGTTCACCGGAACGCGGCATTTCAAGCAGGTTCAGTGCCCGCAGCAGGGAACTCTTACCGGCACCGCTCGGCCCGAGCAGAACCATGGTTTCTCCTGCACCACATTCCAGGTTGATATCAAACAGCGCCTGATGCTGTCCGTAAAAGCAATTGATGTTTTTTAATTGAATACTCATGCTGTAATTCTGCATACTCAGTGACGTTGAGTGAATATTAACGCCGTGAGAATAAATATGCAATTATTTCTGCATAAAAAACTACTAAAAAAGCAAGCTAATGATTTTTACTGCGTGATTATGTCTTCTCAGATGCCGGGAGGACGTATGCTGCCGCCCGTTTGACGATGGTTTTCGCCATGCCTTTAAAGATGAATAAATGAGCAGGCATCATGGCGAACCAGTAGAGCAGCCCGCTGAATCCGGCGGGATGCCACCAGGCACGGACATCCAGCGTCCGCTGGTGGCCGTGGTCGCGGAGGGTAAAGGTCAGCCGTCCCAGTCCGGGGGCTTTCATACCGAACAGCAGGGAGAGCTGCTGCCGGGGTTTCACGGTGATCACTTTCCAGCCGTCGATTTTATCCCCGGGTTCGAGGGTATCGCGATCAGGGCGGCCGTAAGTGACTTTATTACCGCACAGGTCATCCAGACGGGCGCGGACTGACCACAGAATATTGGCGTAAAAATAGCCGTCTTTGCCGCCAATCTGCTGCACAACATGCCACAGGGCATCGGCGGAGGCAGACGTATTCAGGGTAAAACCAGCCTGTTTGGGATAAAAACCGAAGCCCGGCCGCCAGCGGGCGCGGACTTCCGGGTCATAACCCCAGTCTTCATTATCCACGGCATCCGCTTCATCTTTAAGGGTCTTGCGCACAGCATCATCAAAACTGAGCAGCGTCTGCGGGATCAGCGCCTGAAGCGGCTTTCCGTCGCCGGGCAGATCATATTTCAGACCCATAATCAGCTCTTTGGCAATACCTTCCGGCACCGTGGTGATCAGCCGCAGAAAGTGGACTGAAATCAACCGCAGCGGGATCGGCAGCGGGATCATCAGCCGTTTTTTGCCGCTGATGGTAATAAAGTGGCGGAACATCTCCAGATAACTGAGGTAATCCGGCCCTGTGGCATCAAAACGGCGGTTGTCGTCAGCGGGATGCGCCAGCAGACCGGTCAGGTAATTCAGCAGGTTTTCCAGTGCCACCGGCGAGGATTTTGAGCGCGCCCAGCGCGGCGGGGTCAGGATCGGCAGGTTGTACACCATGTCGCGCATGATCTCGAATGCCGCCGAGCCTGGTCCGACAATAATGGCAGCGCGGATCTCGGTGACCGGTACGCGGCTGTCCGCGAGGATTTTGCCGGTCAGCCTGCGGGCAGCGAGGTGCGGGGAATCGCTGTCTTTGTGCTGCATGGCGCTCAGGTAAATCACTTCCCGCACCGCGGATTTATTCAGCATTTCCTGCACGTTTTCCGCCGCCAGGCGTTCCCGTGCCAGTAAGTCCGCCTCATCCGTCATGCTGTGGACGAGGTAATACACCACATCAATATCCTGAAACAGGGTTTCCAGGGTGGATTTATCATACAGATCCGCATAGCAGCAGCGGGTGTTTTCCCAGCCCTGTGCCTGCATCCACTCCACCCGGCGGGCGGCGGCAGTGACCTGATGACCGGCAGCAATCAGCTGCGGGATAAGATTCTGTCCGACATAACCGCTGGCACCCAGCACTAAAATCCGTTGTTGTGGCATACGTTTTCACTCTTCAGGTAAACAGGGCTATCAGCACCGGGGCAAACAGACTGAGGACAAAGCCGTGCACAATCGCGGCCGGGACAATCGCCACACCGCCGCTGCGCTGCAATACCGGCAGGGTAAAGTCCATCGTGGTGGCACCGCCGAGGCCGAGTGCGGCGGCGCGGTGGCGGTTGATCAGCAGCGGGATCAGCATAATCGCGGCAATCTCCCGCGCCAGGTCGTTAAAGAAGCCGACACTGCCGAGCACCGGGCCGAAAGCGTCTGTCAGCAGAATACCGGACAGCGAATACCAGCCGAAGCCAGAGGAGAGCGCCATCCCGGTTTTAACCGGCAGCCCGGCAATCAGTGCCGCGAGTGCGCCGCCGAGCAGCGAGGTAACCACCACAATCAGCGAGACCAGCATACCACGGCGGTTGATCAGGATCTGGCGCAGCGTCATGCCGCTGTTGCGCAGCTGGATCCCGACGAGAAACAGCAGGAAGATCAGCGCGTATTCACTGGCGGCCCCGGCAAAGGCGAGAAACGACCAGCCGAATAACCCGGTGGCAAAGCCAACCAGCAGCACACCACACAGTTGCAGGGATTCCAGCACCATATGCAGGCGGGAAGGTGGTTTTTGCTGTTTGTGAGCCGGCACCTGCCACGGGTATTTTTTGCCGTATAAAAACAGTCCGGCGAGGTTACAGCCCAGCACCATCACGGAAAAGGTCAGCGTGTACTGCACTATCACCAGCAGATTTGTCCCGAGGTTTTCCACCAGCGCCAGGCTTATCCCCATCAGAAACAGAATCACATACACCATCGCGCTCAGACCGCGGCCGATGATTTTTTTCAGTGCCGTGCTGCTGACCGGGATGAGATAACCCGCAATAAGCGGGGCGAGAATAATTAATAACCCTGAATACATGTGTGTCGTTTCCGTAAAATAATACTGCCTTTACTTATGTTCGTGTCAGTCTCTGGTTAAAAAGCAGACGATTATAGCGGCATTCTCACCAGAATTGCTACGTATCCCTCTGTTTTTGTGTTTAGTATAAGTCAAAACCGTTTTTATTTATTACATTGTGATAATACTTTATTGTGATCATTATTGTGACAGTATTGTCATAAAACAGGCGGTATCCGGCAAACAGTGAGGGAACTATGATTCTGGAAAGAGTGGAAATTCTGGGTTTTCGCGGCATTAACCGGCTGTCATTACCACTGACCGGCAATACGGTTCTGATCGGTGAAAACGCCTGGGGGAAATCCAGCCTGCTGGATGCCCTGACGCTGACGCTGTCACCGCAGGCGCTGAATGCGAAATTTGTCCTGAGTGATTTTTATCACGCTGCCGACAGCGACGCCGGGCCTGTCCGCCATCTGCAGATTGTCCTGACATTCCGTGAAACCCGGCCCGGACGCTCCCGCTCCCGCCGTTTCCGTGAACTGGCGCCGCTGTGGCGTACTAACGGGGATGAGTATCTGCGGATCAACTACCGTGTCAGCGCGGATCTGGCGGATGACAACACCATTACCAGTCAGCGCACCTTTCTGGATGAGGCCGGTGAGCCGCTGCTGCCGGCGGAAACCGATAAGTTTATCAGCGAAATTATCCGCCTCTATCCGGTGCTGCGTCTGCGCGATGCCCGCTTTATGCGCGGTCTGAAAAAAAATGTGCCCGATTGTGAGGATGAGGAATATGATCTCCGCACACAAACGGAGACCTTCAATAACCGGATGGCGGATCTGACCCGCGCCCTGGTGAGCAACCCGCAGACACTCTCCAATGATGATTTGCAGGACGGCCTTGAGGCCATGAAACAGCTGCTCAGCCACTACTTTGCCGAGCAGGGGGAGTATCTGCTCGATCGGCGTAAAGCCAAACGGCTGAATATCGAACCGCGTCAGCGGGCGTGGCAGGCGCTGGAAGGGATTAACCGTGTGGTGGCCGGCCCCAATCAGCGTAATGTGCGGCTGATTATCCTCGGCATGTTTGCCGCGCTGCTCCAGTCCAACAGCGGTCTGAAGCTCGACCCCTATGCCCGTCCGATCATTATCGTTGAAGACCCGGAAACCCGCCTGCATCCGATCATGTTGTCGGTGGCGTGGGGTCTGCTCAATCTGTTTTCCTTACAGCGCATTACCACCACCAACTCCGGCGAATTGCTCTCACTGGTACCGATTCATGATATCTGCCGCCTGGTGCGGGAATCCACCCGTGTTGCCGCTTACCGGCTGGGAGAAAATCATCTGTCGCCGGAAGAACTGCGGCGTATCTCATTCCATATCCGCTTTAACCGCCCGTCCGCATTGTTTGCCCGCTGCTGGCTGCTGGTGGAGGGAGAGACGGAAATCTGGCTGATGAACGACCTGGCAAAACAGTGCAATTATTACTTTGAGACCGAGGGCATCAAGGTGATTGAGTTTGCCCAGTGCGGTCTTAAACCTTTGTTAAAGTTTGCCAACAAAATGGGTATAGAATGGCATACGCTGGTTGACGGCGACGAAGCCGGTAAGAAATATGCAGCCACTGCCGCGCATTTCTCATCGGGGCTCAATGATGTCGAGCAGGACAGACTGACCCGTCTGCCCGCGCCGGATATGGAGCACTTTTTATATCGCGAGGGGTTCAGCCACCTGTATCACCAGGTCGCGGATATTCCGGAAAATATAAAAATGCCGGCCCGCCGGGTTATAACCAAAGCGATTCACCGCACGTCGAAACCGGATCTGGCGATTGCAATTGCCAACAATGCGGCGAGCCGGGGTGTGGATTCTATCCCGCTGTTGCTGCGCCGGATGTTTTCCCGCGTGGCATGGCTCGCCAGAGGGCGCGCTAACTGAGGAACAAGGTGTTAATGAAAGCAGTTTCAACGAAAAAAATAGTGACCGCCGGCATTCTGATTATTCTGATCGCCGGCGGTTTCTGGTTCTTCACCCGCGAAGACGCGCCGGTCAGCTATATGACAGCGGATGTGCAGCGCGGCACACTCGAAAAGAAAGTGATGGCCACCGGCAAGCTGGATGCGCTGCAGAAGGTGGATGTCGGTGCGCAGGTCAACGGACAGTTGCAGACCCTGAATGTCAAAGAGGGAGACTTTGTTAAGAAAGGGGATCTGCTGGCGGTGATCGACCCGGTCAAAGCACAGAACGTGGTGATTGAGGCTGAGCAGACGGTCAGTGAAATCAAAGCACGGCTGAAGCAGGCAGAGGCGGAGTATGCCTTTGCACAGGCGACCTATCAGCGGCGGCTGGCACTGGCAAAAACACAGGTTATCTCAAAACAGGATGTGGACGAGGCGCGGCGCAATATGGATGTGCAGCGTGCGGCGATTGACACCTACAAAGCCCAGGTGGCACGCAATCAGGCCACACTCGATACCGCCCGCAATGATTTGCAGTACACCAATATCCGTGCGCCGATGGACGGTGTGGTGACGGAGCTGAAAACCTTACAGGGCCAGACAGTGATTGCCATGCAGCAGGCGCCGACTATCCTTTCCCTGGCAGATCTCGATACCATGCTGGTGAATGCGGAAGTCTCCGAGGCAGATGTGGTGTATCTGAAACCCGGCCAGAAAGCCACGTTCAGCGTGCTGGGCGCGCCGGACAAATCCTTCAGCGGTGTGATCACCGATATCCTGCCGAAACCGCAGAAAATCAATGATGCTATTTTCTATTATGCCCGTTTTGAAGTCCCGAACCCGCAGCATGTGCTGAAACTGGACATGACCGCCCAGGTCACTATCGCGCTGGAAAACCGTGAAAACGTGCTGAAAATCCCGCTGGCGGCACTGGGTAAAGAGATCTCCCCGACCGAATACGAAGTACAGGTGCTGGTGAATGGTCAGCCGGAAACCCGTCAGGTGACACTCGGCACCCGTAATGATGTGGAGGCTGAGGTGACAAAAGGTCTGACAGAGCATGAGAAAGTGGTGACCGGTATTGATGACGGCACAGCAGGATAATTCATGAGCGCATTATTAGAACTGCGGAATATTTACCGCCGCTATCCTTCCGGAGACAGCAGTGTCACGGTGCTGGATGATGTCTCGCTGACTATCCGTGCCGGAGAAATGGTGGCGATTATCGGTCAGTCCGGTTCCGGTAAATCCACACTGATGAATATCCTCGGCTGCCTGGATACGCCGAGTGACGGGCACTATTTTGTTGCCGGGAAAAACACCGCAGAGCTGAGCGGTGATGAACTGGCGGCGTTGCGCCGCGAGCATTTCGGCTTTATTTTTCAGCGTTACCATCTGTTATCTCACCTCAGTGCGGAACAGAATGTGGAAATGCCCGCTATCTATGCCGGACTGAGTGCCCGTGAGCGCCGTGAACGGGCCGCAGCGCTGTTGCAGCGCCTGGGGCTGGGGGAGCGGCTGATTTACCGGCCGGGACAGCTCTCCGGCGGACAGCAGCAGCGTGTCAGTATCGCCCGTGCCCTGATGAACGGCGGGGAAGTGATCCTCGCGGATGAACCGACCGGCGCACTTGACAGCCAGTCGGGCAAAGAGGTGATGGCGATTCTGCGCCAGCTCTGTGACGCGGGGCATACGGTGATTATCGTCACTCATGATCCGTCCATTGCCGCACAGGCGGCGCGGATCATTGAAATCAAAGACGGGCACATCCTCAGCGACAGCGGATCAGTCATTAATCCGCAGGCGAAGGTGCTGGCCGCGAAACCACCGCTGAAAAGCAGCGCGTTCAGCCGTTTCCTCGGCCGCTTTAATGAAGCGCTGCTGATGGCGTGGCGGGCCATGGTGGTCAACAAGATGCGGACACTGCTCACCATGCTGGGTATTATTATCGGGATTGCCTCCGTGGTGACCATTCTGGTGATCGGGGATGCCGCCAAAGCGCTGGTGCTGTCGGATATCAAATCCATCGGCACCAACACCATTTTTGTCTATCCCGGCAAAGACTTCGGCAGTGATCCGGGACAGGATCAGCAATCCCTGAAACCCGGTGATGTGGATGTGATCCGCCAGCAACCTTACGTCTATGCGGCATCGGCCGAAATTGAGAACGGCGCGCGTCTGCGCAGAGGCAATCTTGACTCCGCAGCCCGTGTCACCGGGATCGGGCCGGACTTTTTCACCGTGTATGACATGCGTTTCGGTGAAGGGCGTGCATTCTCTCCGGAGATGTATGCGCGCCGCTCTCAGGTTGTCATCATCGATATGAATACCAAACGCAAGCTCTTTCCGCATCAGAATAATGTGGTCGGGGAAATGCTGCTGGTGGGCAATATGCCGGCAACGGTGGTTGGTGTGATTGCAGATCGCAAATCCATGTTCGGTAACTCGAAAACCTTACAGGTCTGGATGCCGTACACCACCCTGACCGGGCGGCTGATGCAGCGCAACTATCTGGATATGATCTCCGTGCGTATCCGTGACGGTTACAACACCAAAAATGCGGAAGAGCAGCTGGTGCGGCTGATGACGCTGCGCCACGGCAAAAAAGACACCTTCACCTACAACCTCGACAGCATTGTGAAAACCGTGGATAAAACCACGACCACCATGCAGCTCTTCCTGACCCTGGTGGCGGTGATTTCGCTGGTGGTGGGCGGTATCGGGGTGATGAACATCATGCTGGTCAGTGTGACGGAACGCACCCGTGAAATCGGCATCCGCATGGCAGTCGGTGCGCGGGCAGGGGATGTCATGCAGCAGTTTCTGATTGAGGCGGTGCTGGTGTGCCTGATGGGCGGGGCTATCGGCCTCGGGCTGTCTTATTCCATTGCCTTTGCCGCCAAAATGGCACTGCCGGACTGGGAGTTTGTCTTCCGCCCGGCGGCAATTATCAGCGCGGTGCTCTGTTCGACGGCGATCGGGATCGTCTTCGGCTTTTTGCCTGCCAGAAATGCGGCTAAACTTGATCCTATTGATGCACTGGCGCGGGAATAGCCGCGCACAGTCTGAAAATACGAATACGTCGCGGAATGACGATTGACATTACCGCGACGATCCGCATAATTTTGTTAAATACCGTGTTACGGCGCTGTGGTGTCGTCATCTTCAGTAACCGGAATAATCACACTGACGTGATGCCCTTTTGGTCCCTGAATGGTGTCATAATTCACTTTCTGACCCGCCTTCAGCGTGCGGTAGCCGTCCATCTGAATCGTCGAATAGTGTACAAAAATATCGTCGCCACCATCCGACGGGCAGATAAACCCGAAACCCTTGGCGTTGTTGAACCACTTAACAGTACCTGTTTCCATACTGTTACAACCCTCATCTGTCAAACGATTGAAAAATGCTGCACAATGCACCATATGATCCATAATACTCAGTAACGAAGTATCAGCAGCACATGGATATACTGGTTACGTTGTACATTATTTATACTCTATTGAATTAGAGGGCAACGTCAAGCCTTTGTTTACAGCAACACTGTATTGACCTGTAAAGTCTGATACAGATAACGCTGAGTATTGATACGCCTGATCAGGCGTTCGTTTTCTATAACCGGAATAGCAATGAGTCACTATCAATCTGAATCACAAACGGATGTCACACTCAGGGAAAAAGCGCTGCAAAAGATACAGCCACCGTCAATGTACAAGGTGGTTTTGAACAACGACGACTATACCCCTATGGACTTTGTGGTTGAAGTTTTGCAAAAGTTCTTTTCTTATAATGTTGATCGTGCGACGCAGATTATGCTCGACATCCATTATCAGGGAAAAGGGATCTGCGGGGTATTTACCGCTGAAATCGCTGAAATGAAAACAACCCTGGTCAACACGTACGCGAAAGACAACGATCATCCGTTGCTGTGTACACTCGAGAAGGTATAAGAATACACTTTGTTTCTCTGAATGGAGGTGCCTATGCTCAATCAAGAATTAGAGCTCAGTCTGAATATCGCCTTTGCCAAAGCAAGGGACAACCGGCATGAATTTATGACCGTAGAGCACCTGCTGCTGGCGTTATTAGGTAACAAATCAGCCCGTGAGGCGCTGGAAGCCTGCCGCGTTAACCTGGCCATTCTGCGCCAGGAACTTGAGCATTTTATTGAACAGACCACACCGCTGCTGCCGGAGGGGGATGATCGCGAAACCCAGCCGACACTTAGTTTCCAGCGCGTGTTACAGCGTGCGGTCTTCCATGTTCAGTCATCCGGACGCAATGAAGTCAACGGTGCGAATGTGCTGGTGGCCATTTTCAGCGAGCAGGAGTCCCAGGGGGCTTATCTGTTGCGCAAGCATGATGTCAGCCGTCTGGATATTGTGAATTTCATCTCTCACGGCACCACCAAAGGTGAGGATGAAAACGAGAGCGGTCCGTCCTTTGATGAACCGTCACAGTCTGCCGCCGAAGAGAGTACCGGCGGCGAGGACAGCCTGGATAATTTCACCACCAATCTGAATGACCTGGCCCGTAAAGGCCAGATTGACCCGTTGATCGGCCGTCAGGCGGAGCTGGAGCGCACCATTCAGGTGCTGTGCCGCCGCCGTAAAAATAACCCGCTGTTTGTCGGGGAATCCGGGGTCGGTAAAACCGCGATTGCGGAAGGACTCGCCTGGCGTATCGAGCAGGATGATGTACCGGAAGTGATCAAAGGCTATACCATTTTTTCTCTGGATATCGGCTCACTGCTGGCCGGTACCAAATACCGCGGTGATTTCGAGAAGCGCTTTAAGGCGTTGCTGAAAGTGCTGGAGAAAAACGAAAAAAGCATTCTGTTTATTGATGAGATCCACACCATCATTGGTGCCGGTGCGGCATCCGGTGGTCAGGTGGATGCAGCAAACCTGATTAAACCGTTATTATCCAACGGGAAAATCCGGGTGATAGGCTCTACGACCTATCAGGAATTCAGCAATATTTTTGACAAAGATAAAGCGCTGACCCGCCGTTTCCAGAAAATTGATATCAATGAACCGACTGCCGATGAAACCGTGCGCATCATTAACGGCCTGAAAGCCAAATATGAGGCACACCATGATGTGCGTTATACCGCGAAAGCCATTCAGGCAGCCGTGGATCTGTCGGTGAAATACATCACTGACCGCCATCTGCCGGATAAAGCCATTGATGTTATCGATGAAGCCGGGGCAAGAACCCGTCTGATGCCGCTGAGCCGCCGCAAGAAAACCATCGGTGTCGGCGAAATTGAGGCGATTGTGGCGCGGATCGCGCGTATCCCGGAAAAAACCGTGTCCAGCAGTGATAAAGATCTGCTGCGTAACCTCGACAGCCGCCTGAAAATGCTGGTCTTCGGTCAGGATCCGGCGATTGATGCCCTGACGGAATCCATCAAAATGAGCCGTGCGGGTCTGGGGAATGAGCAGAAGCCGATAGGTGCCTTCCTGCTGGCAGGGCCGACCGGGGTCGGGAAAACCGAAGTCACTGTGCAGCTGTCCAAAGCAATGGGGATCAAACTGCTGCGTTTTGATATGTCCGAGTACATGGAGCGTCACACCGTCAGTCGTCTGATTGGTGCGCCTCCGGGCTATGTCGGGTTTGATCAGGGCGGGCTGCTGACAGATGCGGTTATCAAGCATCCGTATTCAGTGGTTCTGCTGGATGAAATTGAAAAAGCGCATCCGGATGTCTTTAACCTGTTACTGCAGGTGATGGATAACGGGACGCTGACCGATAATAACGGGCGCAAAGCGGATTTCCGTAATGTGATCCTGGTGATGACCACCAACGCCGGTGTGCGTGAAACCCAGCGCAAAGCAATCGGGTTTACCGAGCAGGACAACAGCACTGACGCGATGGCAGAAATCAAACGGGTGTTCACACCGGAGTTCCGTAACCGTCTGGATGGCATTGTTTGGTTTAATGCGCTGTCGCAGCCGATTATCGCTCAGGTGGTTGATAAGTTTATTGTTGAACTCCAGGCGCAGCTGGATGCGAAAGGTGTTTCCATTGAAGTGTCCGCCCGTGCCCGCACATGGCTGGCAGAAAAAGGGTATGACCCGGCAATGGGCGCACGTCCGATGGCTCGTGTGATTCAGGATAAACTGAAAAAACCGCTGGCGAACGAATTACTGTTCGGTGAGCTGGTGAACGGCGGTTCGGTGATTATCGATCTTGATAAGAAGAAAGATGAACTGACTTACCGTTTCAGTGCCCTGAAAGAGAAATCCGGTGACCCGGTAGCCTGATGAAAACGATCACCACAGGACACGCACGTCAGTGCGTTGCCTGTGGTGTCTTTTTATGAGGCGTGGCCTGCAGGGATCAGCGGCTACGGAAGACGATACGGCCTTTGCTCAGGTCATATGGGGTCAGTTCTACTGTAACCTTGTCGCCTGTCAGGATGCGGATATAGTTTTTACGCATTTTACCGGAGATATGTGCAGTCACAACGTGTCCGTTTTCCAGTTCCACACGGAACATCGTGTTCGGCAGTGTATCTAACACAGTGCCTTGCATTTCAATATTGTCTTCTTTGGCCATCTAATCCTCTAATGTTAATAACCAGTATTTTCAAACCGCAAGATAATGCCGAAAAACCGGGATTATGTAAAGGAATGATATTTTTTAAGCGCCGTATCTGAAACATAAAACGGGCTGAAACATACCATTTCCTGTTGGTTTACAGCGATTTTATAAAAAAGGCGGCAGCTGTGACGGCACCGGACGTGCTAATGTCTGCGGTTGCCAGCATGACTGCGGTAAATGATTATCGCGCAGCTGATAAAGCTGACGGATAAACGTTCGCCGCGGAATTTCCCGCGCACCCAGGGATTCGGTGTAATGATTCAGTATCTGACAATCAAACATTGCGCCGCCGTGGCCGGTAAAGTGGGCGAAAAATGTCATAAAAGCGATTTTTGACCCGTTACTGACACGGCTGAACATGGACTCCCCGCAGAACAGCGATCCCGTGTTCAGGCCGTACAGCCCGCCGACCAGGGTGTTATCATCCCACACTTCGACAGAATGAGCACGTCCTGCCTGATGCAGCCGGCTATACGCAGCCACAATATCATCCCCTATCCAGGTGCCCTCATCCCGCTCGGTACAGGCCCTGATGACCTGTGCAAAGGCATGATTCAGTGTCACTCGGTAAGGGTGTTTTTTCAGAATTTTGTGCAGTGAACGGCTGACATGTACCTCAGCCGGATACAGTACTGCCCGCGGATCCGGTGACCACCACAGAATGGGTTCGCCGGGGGAATACCACGGGAAAATACCTTCCCGGTAGGCAAGCAGCAACCGGGCAGGGGAGAGATCCCCGCCGGTCGCCAGCAGTCCGTCCGGGTCGGTCAGCGCGTGTTCAACCGGCGGAAAGAGAAGTTCCTCATCCAGCTGATAAAACGGCATCGGATCCCCCGGTCATGACCGGCATACGGTTCACAAACTGATAATAACGGCCTCTGCGCGCCAGCAGCGCGTCGTGAGAGCCTTGTTCGGCTATTTGCCCGCCATCCATCACGCACAGCGTGTCCATGTGTTCCAGGCCCTGTAAACGGTGGGTGATGATAAGCATGGTCCGGTCACGGCCGATATCCCGCAGCAGGGCGAGAATATGCTGCTCGGTATCCGCATCGAGGCCTTCTGTCGGTTCGTCAAGCAGCAGGAACGGCGCATTGTGCAGCAGGGCGCGGGCGATGCCGAGACGACGCTGTTCACCGCCGGAGAGCAGACGACCGCCTTCGCCGATCCAGGCATTCAGTCCCTGGTCGTTATCCAGCAGATTTTCCAGCCCGACCTGTGCCAGTACGGCATTCAGCTGCGCATCGGTTGCGTCGTTATTCCCGATCCGCAGATTACCGCGCAGTGTGTTATTGAACACATGAATACGTTGCGGAACCACTGCCATCAGTGACCGGAGGGTGCTTTCATCATAAACAGCAATCGGCTGGTCATTCAGGCGGATTTCACCTTCGCTGACATCCCATGCCCGGGTCAGCAGCTGCAATAAGGTGGATTTCCCGCAGCCGGTTTTCCCCAGCAGGGCAAGGTGCTCACCGGCACGCAGTGTCAGGGAGATATCTTTCAGCACCGGCAGCGGTTGTCCCGGATAGGTAAACCCGACACCACGGAGGCTGACGCTGACCTGCGCGGAGGCTGCCGGGCTACTGGCCGGGAAAGTCACTTCCGGTTTGGTGTCCACTATCTGCGATACACGCTCTGCGGAGGTCATCACCTGACCGAGATGCTGGAAAGCCACCGCCACCGGGCCTAATGCCTCAAATGCCGCCAGCGCGCAGAAGACAAACAGGGCGATAATGGCACCGCTCTCACGGTACGGCCAGCTGACCCCGGAAGCCATCCACAGCATCAGCGCAACGGCAAATCCGGTCGCCAGAATAATAATCGCCTGGGAAAGCCCGGTCAGACCGGCCTGGCGCTGTTGCTGTATCAGCCAGCGCTGTTCTGTCTCTGCCAGCTGAGCGCGGAAACGGGACTGCGCACCGAAAATAGTCAGTTCTGCCTGTCCCTGTAATGCGCTGGTCAGCAGGGTGCGGTATTGCGCCCGCAGTGTGGTCAGCTGCACGCCGATGGGTTTACCGGCGTAATAGAACACCACCGGCAGGGCAAACAGCAGGAAGGTCATAAACCCGCCCAGCGCATACGCAAGTGTCAGATCCAGAAAACCGAGCCCGAAGGTCAGAACCGCAATCACTACCAGTGCGGCGGCGATCGGCGAAATCACACGCAGATAGAGGTGATCCAGCGTTTCCACATCCCCCACCAGGCGGTTGAGCAGCTCTCCCTGACGGAAGCGGGCAATGCCGCCCGGTGTCAGCGGCAGGATTTTCTCAAAGGCAAACACCCGCAGATGTTTCAGCACACGGAAGGTCGCGCTGTGGCTGACCAGCCGCTCAGCATAGCGTCCGGCAGTGCGGGAGATAGCGGCACCCCGCACCCCGGCGGCAGGCAGCATATAGTTAAAAAAGGCAATGCCCGGTACACCGGCAATGGCGGTACCGGCGAGGAACCAGCCGGACAGCGTCAGCAGCCCGATACTGGCGAGCAGGGTGGCAATCGCCAGCAGGATCCCGAGCGTCAGTAAAAACCAGTGGCGGCGGTAGAGGGCTAAAAACGGCAGTAAAACACGCATGATTACAGATCCCCCGTCCGGTGTGACAGCAGCTGTGCAAAGGCACCCTGCTGCTGTTGCAGAGCAGCATAGCTGCCCTGTTCAATAATCAGGCCTTTATCCATCACCCAGACTTCATCGTAGTCACGGGTTTCTTCCAGCAGATGCGTCACCAGCAGGGTTGTCTGCTGACGGGCGGCATCATTCAGAGCATGCATCACACGCTCCTCACTGTGTGCGTCCAGGCTGGCGGACGGCTCATCCAGCAGCAACAGATGACACGGATTGAGCAGGGCACGCGCCACGGCAATCCGTTGTGCCTGGCCGACAGAAAGCCGCGCGGCATTATCGCCGACCACGGTATTGACCCCGTCAGGCAGCGAATCAATAAAATCTGTCACATAGGCTTTTTCCATCACCGCTGTGATTTCCTCAGAAGAGGCATCCGGGCGGCTCAGGCGGATATTGTCCAGAATGGTCTGTTCCGGCAGATGCGGGTTTTGGCCCACCCAGCTCAGCTGTGCCCGCCAGCTTTCCGGGCTGATATCGCGCAGCTCCTGCTGATTGATCCGGATACTGCCTTCATACGGCAGAAAACCCAGCAGCAGATTGAGCAGTGAGCTTTTCCCGGCACCGCTCTGACCGACAAGCGCGATACGCTGCCCGGCATTCAGGGTGAAATTCAGCGGCCCGGCCAGTTTTTCCCCTGACGGGGCAAAAATCACCAGGTCGGTTGCGGTGACGGCAATTTGCTCTGCCGCTGCCAGCGGTTCTGTGCCGGGCAATTCATCATCATTGTTTTCGGCGGATAACAGGGTAAACAGCGATTCCGCTGCCCCTACCGCCTGGGCTTTGGCGTGGTAATACGTACCGAGGTCACGCAGCGGCTGGAAAAACTCCGGCGCGAGGATCAGGGCAATAAACCCGGCAAACAGCGTGACACCCATGCCGTAGCTGCCGAAATTCAGTTCACCGAGATAGGAAAAACCAAAATAGACCGCGACGACGGCAATCGAAATCGCGGCGAAAAATTCCAGTACGGCGGAGGAGAGGAACGCCATACGCAGTACTTCCATGGTGCGGGTGCGGAAATCCTCGGTGGCGTCATCAATTTGTTTCACTTCCTCACGCCCGCGGTGGAAGAAACGGATAGTTTCCAGGCCGCGCAGGCGGTCGAGGAAATCACCGCTCAGACGGCTTAATGCCTGGAAGTTACGGCGATTGGCATCAGCAGCACCCAGGCCGACCAGTGCCATAAAGATGGGTATCAGCGGCGCTGTCACCAGCAGAATCAGGGCTGCTGTCCAGTTGATCGGGAACAGGGTGATCAGAATCATCAGCGGAATAGTGGCGGACAGAGTCATCTGCGGCAGATAGCGGGAATAGTAATCCTGCATATCATCAATCTGCTCGAGAATAATCGTCGCCCAGCTGCCTGCCGGTTTGCCTTTCACCCGTACCGGGCCGAGCTGTTCCAGCTTATCCAGTACGGTCCGGCGGATATCACGTCTCACCACCTGCCCGCAGATAAACCCGACCCGTTCGCGGATCGCAGCGACCACCGCGCGGGCAATAAACAGTGTGACCAGTACAGTGAACGGGGTGAGGAGCTGTTCGCGGGGCGTATGCTCCATAATGAGGGACTGAAGGAGAACAGCGAGGCACCAGGCCTGGCCGATAATCAGTAAACCGCTGAGCACACCCAGCAACATCGAGAGGCGCAACCATCGCCGCGCCGGTGCCGCCTGAAGTTTTAGCCAGCGGACGAGTTCTGACTGTCTTGATTTATCCATTTTTTCTGTATGCAGGTGATAAGTAAAAATTTGGCTGAAATCAGCAGGATAATGCCATGGTACACGAAAAGGCGCTACAGATATAGCGCCCTGAAAATGCAGGATTATTTGTTGTCTGCGAGGCTGTCGAGGTAGCGCTCGGCATCCAGTGCAGCCATGCAGCCGGTTCCTGCGGAGGTGATCGCCTGGCGGTAGATATGATCCATCACATCTCCGGCGGCAAACACACCCGGAACGGATGTCTGGGTTGCATTGCCGTGCGTGCCGGACTGAACACGGATATAGCCGTTTTCCAGATCCAGATGCCCTTCAAAAATACCGGTATTCGGGCTGTGGCCGATGGCGATAAAACAGCCCATCACCGGCAGCTCTTCGGTTGCGTCACTCCGGGTGTCACGCAGACGGACCGCGGTCACCCCCATCTGATCGCCGAGTACTTCATCCAGTGTGCGGTCAGTGTGCAGTATGATGTTGCCGTTCTGAACTTTATCCATCAGACGGTTGATAAGGATTTTTTCAGCGCGGAAGCTGTCACGGCGGTGGATCAGATGCACTTCTGATGCGATATTGGAAAGATACAGCGCTTCTTCCACAGCGGTATTACCGCCGCCGACGACCGCGACTTTCTGGTTGCGGTAGAAAAAGCCGTCACAGGTGGCACAGGCGGACACACCACGGCCTTTGAACGCGTCTTCTGACGGCAGGCCGATATAACGGGCCGATGCGCCGGTGGCGATAATCAGTGCGTCACAGGTATAGGTATTTTCGCCGGTCAGGGTAAACGGGCGTTTGCTGAAATCCACTTTCGTAATGTAGTCATTAACGATTTCAGTCTCAAATTTTTCAGCGTGTGCCTGCATACGTTCCATCAGACCCGGCCCGGTCAGACCTTCCGGGTCTCCCGGCCAGTTTTCCACGTCAGTGGTGGTGGTTAACTGACCACCGACTTCCACCCCGGTAATCAGCACCGGGTTTAAATTTGCCCGTGCCGCATAAACCGCAGCGGTATATCCGGCAGGGCCGGAACCCAGAATAATTAATTTACTGTGTCGGGTTGCGTTCATGAACACCTCATTAACAGAATGGCAAAAAAGCGTGTACAGGATTGTAGGAGAAACCAAGGGGTAAAAAAAGGAATAAAAACGGCAGAGCACAAAATTGAAATGAGCCGGAAATGAGTCGGTTTTCAGGTGATTGTACGATAAAGTGATTATTCAGAAGATTCCTAAGTTGTTTGAATATCACACCAAAAGCGCGTCCTGTTTGTCAGCGAAACGTTTTTCTGCCATTTTCTTCAACAGGTTGTTCTGATTTTTGTTCATTTGCTTTGACAATCGGCTGCGCATTTGCGAAAACATCGGTGTAAGAGATTTTTATCCGTCAGGTTAATACCTCCTGTTATACAGGTGATATGTTTGTCCTGATGACGAAGCATGGTAATTTCAGCTTACGATGAGAGCGATAATAATCTGAATGTTCCGGTAAACTGGCACCGGTTGCGTATTTTTATAATCAGAAATGCAAAGAATTGGCCTGAAAACATGTTTTCCGATACTGATTTTGTTCTGTCAGGCAAGGAAAGTGTTATGGGTGTGGGAAAATAGTAAATAAGAGAGATAACGAGATGATTGATAACAAAAAGCGTCCGGGTAAAGATCTTGACAGAATTGACAGGAATATTCTTAACGAATTGCAGAAAGATGGCCGTATCTCCAACGTCGAACTCTCCAAGCGTGTGGGTCTGTCCCCGACTCCGTGTCTGGAACGTGTGCGCCGTTTAGAGCGTCAGGGCTTTA
This sequence comes from Morganella sp. GD04133, assembly GCF_029835375.1. NCBI lineage: Bacteria > Pseudomonadati > Pseudomonadota > Gammaproteobacteria > Enterobacterales > Morganellaceae > Morganella > Morganella sp. GD04133. The sequence continues at coordinate 49,192 of NZ_JAODZS010000013.1, forward strand.
TCACAGGGTACACCGCACTGCTGAATCCGCACTATTTGGATGCCTCCCTGCTGGTATTCGTGGAAATTACCCTTAACCGCGGGGCACCGGATGTGTTTGAACAGTTCAACACTGCCGTGCAGAAGCTGGAAGAGATTCAGGAATGTCACCTGGTTTCCGGTGATTTTGACTACCTGTTGAAAACTCGTGTGCCGGACATGTCTGCTTACCGAAAACTGCTGGGTGAAACTCTTCTGCGTCTGCCGGGCGTGAACGACACCCGTACTTACGTGGTGATGGAAGAGGTCAAACAAAGTAACCGTCTGGTCATCAAGACCCGTTAATTTGTTTCCTGCGTCATGTGCAAAACGGGATAAATCAGGTACACTCCTGTTTATGCATACAGTTTCAACGCTGAGCTACCCTCAGCGTTGTTCCGTTTTACTGACAGGAAAAAACCGGACGTTGCGTCAGGAAATGACATGAGCCAGGAATATACCGAAGACAAACACATTAAATTCAGAAGAATCAGCAGCGGGCGCCGGTTGCTGGAAGCCGTCCTTATTGTGATCGGGTTGTGCGCCGTCTTTCTGCTGGTCGCGCTTTTATCGTTTAATCCGTCAGACCCGAGCTGGTCCCAGACTAACTGGCATGAGCCGGTGAAAAATCTGGCCGGCAGTATCGGCGCCTGGTTTGCGGATATTCTCTTTTCCGCCTTTGGCATACTGGCTTACACCGTTCCCCCGCTGATGATTCTGGGGTGCTGGTCCGCCTTCCGCAGTAATGAAAATAAAGATTACGTAGACTTTTTCTCACTCTCGATGCGTATCATCGGGGGACTGACACTTATCCTCTCATCCTGCGCGCTTGCATCCCTGAATGTGGATGACATGCAGAACTTTGCTGCGGGCGGGGTGATCGGCAGTTTATTCAGCTCGGCACTGATGCCGTGGTTTAATGCGCTGGGTGCGACACTCGCGCTGCTTAGTTTGTGGGCTATCGGCCTGATGCTGCTGACCGGCTGGTCGTGGATTACCATCGCCGAAAAAACCGGGGCGGCCGTGCTTTCGCCGATTGCTTTCCTCACCAATCACTCCCGTGACCGTTATGACGATCAGTATTACGACGAACGAGAATATGACGATGAGGACGGGTATGACGACGATGAGGAAATGGATGCGCAGGCCGGGCACAGCAGCATACCGCAGACAGAGGCAGCTGCAGCGGCACTGACCGCCGTTGTCCCGGACAGTGAAGCGCAGATTCAGACCGCACAGTACCGTGAATACGATGATGCGGACGATGTGCTGTTATCCGCACCGAATGCGGCGGAACTGGCGCAACAGGCACATTATGAGGGGCCGGCGGATAACAGCGATCCGTTGCTGACTCCGGTACAGAATCTCTCAGTATCTCCGGAAACCGCCGCTGAAGCGGTGGTGTCTGCGGTACCGCAAATTGCCGCACAGGCGCAGACAGTACAGGAACATACTGCCCCGGTGGCGGACGAACCTGAACATTACCGTTTTGATGTTCCGGATGCTTACCGGACAACGCTTGATCTGAATGCCCCGATCAGTGTGCCGGATATTCAGCCTGAACCTGAACCGGCAGCGCCGCAACGGGAAAATTCGTTTGCGGGAAGTGACCGCACGGAACCGGTCTTTACGTTCGATCTGCCTGATTTACCGGATACCGATGATAACGGCAGCGCACATCTGAGCTCTGCAGCGGCAGCAGGTGCAGCGGCGGCGTTCGGTGCGGCACAGGTCAAACAGGGACTCGGGCCTGAATTGCCGCGCCCGAACCCGGTACGCCTCCCGACACGGCGCGAGCTTTACGGTATCCGCATTCCGTCTCAGCGCGACGCGGAACTTGAGCGTCTGCGCCGTGAGCAGGATGAATTTGCACAGCAGCATCAGCCGGAACAACCGGCAGCACAGTCAGAGCCGGATGAAGACGACGTATTACAGGCGCGTCTGCGTGATGAATTTATGACACAGCAGCGTGACCGCTACGGTAATGATGCGGACATATCTCCGGCAGCAGAGCCGGAGGCAGTGACAGAACCGGAAATTATCACCGGCACATCCTCCGCCTTTATCCCTGCGCCGTCTGCTTATCAGGCGCCGGTCAGCCATCACTCCTTTGCGTCTGTACCGCCGGCGGCGGATATTCACCCTGCGGCAGAAGAAGGGGATGAGGATAAGCGGGAATCTCAGCGTCTTCAGGCGCAGTTTATGCAGATGCAGCAACAGCGCTACAACGGACAGGCGGACGCGATTTTATCTGACCTGGCTGAACTGAAAGCGTTCTCTCCGGTGGAGGATCTGGTGGATCCGGAACCGGCAGAGCCGCTGTTTATTCCGACACCGGTCACCGCGCCTGTGGCTGAACCGGCACCGGTTTATTCCGCGCCGCAGACCCCGGTTCAGAGCGTTGAACCTGTTGCTGTACCACCGCAGAATGCGGCACCGGTCACGTCACAGGAAGCTCAGTTACAAAAACAGATGGAAGAGAGCCTGTTCCATCCGTTCCTGGTCCGTAATGATCAGCCGCTGCCGAAATCAACCACGCCGATGCCGTCTCTGGATCTGCTGGCCTCACCGCCGGATACCATCGAGCCGGTGGATGAATTCGCTATGGAACAGACCGCCCGTCTGATTGAAGCGCGCCTGAATGACTTCCGCATCAAAGCCCGTGTGGTCGGCTATGAACCGGGGCCGGTGATCACCCGTTTTGAGCTGGATCTGGCCCCCGGCGTGAAAGCCTCGCGCATTTCTAACCTGTCCCGTGACCTGGCGCGTTCACTCTCCACGGTTGCGGTGCGCGTGGTGGAAGTTATCCCGGGCAAGCCGTATGTGGGGCTCGAACTGCCGAACGAAAAACGTCAGACCGTCTATCTGCGTGAAGTGCTGGACTGTGACGAATTCCGCGATACGCCATCACCGCTCTCGGTGGTGCTGGGGAAAGATATCTCCGGTCAGCCGGTGGTGGCGGATCTGGGTAAAATGCCGCATCTGCTGGTGGCCGGTACAACGGGCTCAGGGAAATCAGTCGGCGTCAACGCCATGATTATCAGTATCCTGTATAAAGCGAAGCCGGAAGAGGTCCGCTTTATCATGATCGACCCGAAAATGCTGGAACTCTCGGTTTATGAAGGTATTCCGCACCTGCTGACTCAGGTGGTGACCGACATGAAAGACGCCGCCAATGCCCTCGGCTGGTGTGTGGCGGAAATGGAACGGCGTTATAAACTGATGTCCGCACTCGGGGTGCGTAACCTCGCGGGCTATAACGAAAAAATCCTGATGGCGGAATCCATGGGACGACCGATTCCGGATCCGTTCTGGAAACCGACCGACAGCATGGAAATGACGCATCCGGTTCTGAAAAAAGAGCCGTATATCGTGGTCATGGTGGATGAATTTGCTGACCTGATGATGACCGCCGGTAAAAAAGTGGAAGAGCACATCGCCCGCCTGGCGCAGAAAGCCCGTGCGGCGGGGATCCACCTAGTGCTGGCGACACAGCGTCCGTCTGTGGATGTGATCACCGGGCTGATTAAAGCCAACATCCCGACCCGTATTGCCTTTACCGTCTCCAGTAAGATTGACTCCCGGACTATTCTCGACCAGGGCGGTGCGGAATCCCTGCTGGGGAACGGGGACATGCTCTATCTGCCACAAGGTGCCAATGCGCCGTTGCGTGTTCACGGCGCGTTTGTCCGTGACCAGGAAGTGCATGATGTGGTGAATGACTGGAAAGCCCGTGGTCGTCCGGAATATATCGATAACATCACCCGTGGTGGTGAGGACGGCGAAGGCGGCAGTTCTGTCAGCGGGGAAGATCTGGATCCGCTGTTCGATCAGGCGGTACAATTCGTCACAGAAAAACAGCGCGTGTCCATTTCCGGTGTCCAGCGTCAGTTCCGTATCGGTTATAACCGCGCGGCGCGGATCGTGGAAGAAATGGAAGAACAGGGCATTGTCAGCGAACCGGGCCATAACGGCAACCGCGAAGTGCTGGCGCCGTCCTCAAATAACTTTTAATGACGCCGCTGCCTGCAAAGGGGCGTCTGATTTATCCGAACGCATCATCAGGAATGCATACATGAAAAAGGTGTTTATCACAGCCTGCCTGCTGGCAGGTGCCGCAGTCAGTGCCGCACACGCAGATACCCGCAGTGATCTTCAGTCACGTCTGGGAAAAGTGAACAGCTTCCATGCGAATTTCGCACAGACCGTCACTGATGCTGACGGCGCACTGGTTCAGGAAGGAACAGGGGATTTATGGGTGAAACGCCCGAACCTGTTCAACTGGCAGATGAGCGCGCCGGATGAAAGTGTGCTGGTCTCTGACGGCAAAACACTGTGGTTCTATAACCCGTTTGTTGAGCAGGTCACCGCCACCTGGCTGAAAGATGCCACACAAAATACCCCGTTTATGCTGATCACCCGTAATGACCCGGCAGACTGGCAACAGTACATGGTGAGCCAGCGCGGCGACAGCTTTGAGCTGAAACCGAAAACCAGCAACGGCAATCTGAAATTATTTACTATCACTGTAACTCCGGACGGTATTATTCAGCAGTTTGCCGCCGTTGAGCAGGATGGCCAGAAAAGCAGCTATCAGCTCAAAGGGCAGCAGAGTACTGATGTGAATATGAGCAAATTCACCTTTACACCGCCGAAGGGGGTTACGCTGGACGATCAGCGTCAATGAGGCGTCAGTGACTAACTTTTTTCTCGATTTTTCGCAAAACGATTACCAGCCGCTGGCTGCCAGAATGCGGCCGGGGACACTGGAACAGTACATCGGACAGACTCACCTGCTGGCAGAGGGCAAACCGCTGCCGCGGGCTATCCGCGCCGGACAACTTCACTCTATGATCCTGTGGGGGCCGCCGGGCACCGGGAAAACCACGCTGGCGGAAGTGATCGGTCACTATGCGGATGCAGATATCGAACGCCTGTCAGCGGTGACCTCCGGGGTAAAAGAGATCCGCGAAGCTATCGAGCGGGCGCGTCAGAACCGCAATCTGGGGCGCCGCACTATTCTGTTTGTGGATGAGGTACACCGCTTCAATAAAAGCCAGCAGGATGCGTTTCTGCCGCATATTGAGGATGGTACGGTCACCTTTATCGGTGCCACCACTGAAAACCCGTCGTTTGAGCTCAACTCCGCCCTGTTATCCCGCGCCCGTGTTTATCTGCTCAAATCCCTGTCACCGGACGATATCGAAGCAGTGCTGATTCAGGCGCTGAATGATTCTGAGCGCGGTCTGGGCGGACAAAATATCGTCCTGCCGGATGAAACCCGCAAACTGCTGGCGGAACTGGTTGCCGGTGATGCCCGCCGTTCGCTGAATGTGCTGGAAATGATGGCGGATATGGCTGAAACCGGCGCTGACGGCAAACGTGTTCTGACCACTGAACTGCTGAAAGAAGTCAGCGGGGAACGCAGCGCCCGTTTTGATAACAAAGGCGATCGCTACTACGATCTGATTTCCGCGCTGCACAAATCTGTGCGCGGCTCGGCACCGGATGCCGCACTCTACTGGTATGCCCGGATTATCACCGCAGGCGGTGATCCGCTCTATGTTGCCCGCCGTCTGCTGGCGATAGCGTCGGAAGATGTCGGTAATGCCGACCCGCGTGCCATGCAGGTCGCGATTTCCGCCTGGGACTGTTTTACCCGGGTGGGACCGGCAGAGGGTGAGCGGGCGATTGCTCAGGCGATTGTTTACCTCGCCTGCGCCCCGAAAAGTAATGCCGTTTACACTGCCTTCAAAGCCGCCATGCGCGATGCAAAAGAAGGGCGGGACTACGATGTGCCGGAACATCTGCGCAACGCGCCGACCAAACTGATGAAAGAAATGGGGCTCGGCAAAGAGTACCGTTACGCCCATGACGAAACGAATGCATATGCCGCCGGGGAAGTCTATTTTCCGCCTGAAATGCGTGATACCCGCTACTATTTTCCGGCAAACCGGGGCATGGAAGGAAAAATCGGCGAGAAACTCGCCTGGCTTGCTGAGCAGGATCAAAATAGCCCGATAAAACGCTACCGTTAATGCCGCTGTTGCGGTAAGGTGTGAAACAGATGACACTCCCGTTATAACAACAAGCACAGGAATAGCATGCTCGATCCAAATTTACTGCGTAATGAGCTGGACGCGGTTGCCGAAAAACTTGCTCGCAGGGGTTTTACCCTGGATGTGGACACGCTGCGCACTCTTGAAGAGCGCCGCAAGGTTTTACAAGTTGAAACTGAAACTCTGCAGGCTGAACGCAACTCCCGATCGAAGTCCATTGGTGAAGCGAAAGCCCGCGGTGAAGACATTGAAGCAGTGCGTCGTGAAGTGAACCTGTTAGGGGATAAACTGGATGCTGCTAAATCTGCGCTGGATGAAGTGCAGGCTGAGTTACGCACCATTGCTCTGAATATTCCTAACCTGCCGGCAGACGAAGTGCCGTTTGGTAAAGATGACAGCGATAACCCTGAAGTCAGCCGCTGGGGCACACCTAAGCAGTATGATTTCGACGTGCGCGATCACGTTTCACTCGGTGAAATGACCGATGGCCTGGATTTCCCGGCTGCCGTCAAACTGACCGGTGCGCGTTTCGTTGTAATGAAAGGCCAGATTGCCCGCCTGCACCGCGCTATCGCTCAATTCATGCTGGATCTGCACACTGAACAGCACGGTTATCAGGAAATTTATGTACCGTACCTGGTCAATCAGGATACGCTGTACGGCACCGGCCAGTTACCGAAATTTGCCGGTGACCTGTTCCATACCAAACCGCTGGAAGAAGAAGCGGAAACCAGCAGCTACGCGCTGATCCCGACCGCAGAAGTGCCGGTCACCAACCTGGTCCGTGACGAAATTCTGGATGAAGCCGACCTACCGCTGCGTATGACTGCTCATACACCGTGCTTCCGTTCCGAAGCCGGTTCGTATGGTCGTGATACCCGTGGCCTGATCCGTATGCACCAGTTTGACAAAGTTGAGCTGGTTCAGATTGTGCATCCGGAAAAATCCATGGAAGCGCTGGAAGAACTGACCGGTCACGCTGAAAAAGTGTTACAGCTGCTGAACCTGCCATACCGCAAAGTGCTGCTGTGCACTGGTGACATGGGCTTCGGTTCCCGTAAAACCTATGACCTCGAAGTCTGGGTTCCGGCACAGAATACCTACCGTGAAATCTCATCCTGCTCTAACTGCTGGGATTTCCAGGCGCGTCGTATGCAGGCACGCTTCCGTGGTAAAGATGATAAAAAACCACAGCTGGTTCATACCCTGAACGGCTCCGGTCTGGCTGTCGGCCGTACCCTGGTGGCTATCATGGAAAACTATCAGCAGGCTGATGGTCGTATCGAAATTCCGGAAGTATTGCGTCCGTATATGAAAGGTCTGACACATATCGGCTGATTGCCGGTCCGTTGTCACTGATCTGATAAAAATCCCGCAGGTGAAAACCAGCGGGATTTTTTTGTCTGTATTTTACCGATCACAGTGTGCTGAATTTTTTACTTTCAAAGATATTGCGGGTGGCTTCGAAATGTTCGCGGCGTGGTGAGGTCAGGTGAGAATCCCAGCGCGGATTAAACAGAATATAATAGCCATGCTGATGCAATATGTGCAAAAGTTGTTTCAGCCCGTCCTTATTTTCAGCTGTTACAACCTGAGGAAGATCACCTATTTGTTCCGGCAAAAAGAAAGTGGCGGGAAAATTATCATCCAGTTCAGAATACGGGTTTGCCGCATCCATACCGTGATGAACAACGTCACAGCCCGGCTTGCAGTTCAGTGCGGAATTGATCGCCGGTATCAGGTCAGTAATGCGTTGTGAACAATTACCATAACCCGGATGTGCCAGTGCCAGTAACTCTTTGCGGATAGCATCCTGAACAGATGCCCGGCGTAAAATCTCTTTCGGGGGTAATGAAACCGGGGTTTGTATCCCTTCTGTTACTGTGGCCCTGCGGAAGAACGGCTTTTTTGGGGTATCAGATGAAAGCAGATAGGCACGCTGGCGTATATGTTCTTCCGGACTGATACTTTTTATTCTGAGTGTATCCTGTATGCCGTGGTCTTCCATCCGGTGTGAAACAATCATCAGGTCATAATCTGCAGTCAGTGGCTTGTTAACCTCAGGAGAATATAACACCTGTACCGGTTTTTCATTGTCTGCAGGAAAAATGGTGTACAAATCATCACCGGCTGGTTTGGCTATATAACGGGTGATTTGTTCCCGGCTACCCGAAAATACGGATAACGCATAAGTGATTTTTCCTGTCTCATCATGGCTGAGTGGTGGCTGGCATTCACTGATCAGATTCATCTTAATCAATTCTCTGATACGTTGTGTGGTGATAACCAAATCGCCGGGTTCAGCGTATTTTCCCCTGATACATTGCTGTATCTCTTCATTCATCCGGCTGATTTTACCGGTATTATCACCCGGTTTATTACCCAGCTTGCTAAGATGCTGTTCAACCGGAATAAACCCCGCCATTGGCCCGAGATTAGCGCTTTTACCTTTGATATGAAAACTTTTGGTCGGATAACCGGCATTGATAAGACCTGTTGCGGCGCGTTCAACCGGCCGGAAACTGATAACCAGTTTTTCTTTTTCTGCGAAAGTCAGAAGTGGTGTGAGATGCTTTTCAGCAATACCGCTGCGGTGAAGAATTTCTGCCTGACCGGTGATCAGAAAAGGACGTTCTTTTTTTGTTTCAGCTGCGGGCTGATGAGGCGTATCCGGTGTACAGACAGAAACCGGTGAGGGGAATGACGGAGTGATTCGCAGCATAAGTATTATCCCTGGATATAAAACGATAAGGATAAAAAAATGACAGAAAAAAAGTGCCAGAAAACAACCGGAAACAGATACAAAAAGACATAATATCCGACCATATTTTCTGTATCTGGTACCACGCTGAGATTACCTGTAAACAATATTCAGACTTGATATTGTATTCACGGTACCATACCGCTCACTCTCCGGATATTGTTACGGGAGACGATGTGTTTTAAAAACAAGGATGGAGAACAGATAAAAAAGGTAAATCGTCAGAAATCTGACAGCACACCGGAGTGTGCTGTTAATAACAAAAGGGTGGTGACTTAATACATCACTTTATGACCGTAGCTTTCCAGGATGGATTTTACTTTTTCCATGGTCTCTTTTGACGGCGGCTTAACACCATCAAGTTTGTATTCTTCATTCATTGCCGTCCATTTATGCTTTCCTAACTCGTGGTAAGGCAGCAGTTCAATCTTCTCGATATTCTTCATATCTTTGGTGAAATCACCGAGAAGGTGGGCGGAATGCTCATCATCAGACCAGCCCGGCACGACAACATAGCGCACCCAGGTTTTCTGATTCCGTTCAGCGAGATAACGGGCAAACTGTAATGTACGGTGATTGGATACACCGACTAAATTCTGGTGGATGCTGTCATCGAGTTGTTTTAAATCCAGCATAACCAAATCGGTTACTTCCATCAGCTCGTCAATGACCGGGTCATAACGGCGGACAAAACCATTGGTATCCAGGCAGGTGTGAATACCTTCTTTTTTACACTCACGGAACCAGTCACGCACGAACTCAGCCTGCAGTATCGCTTCACCACCGGATGCTGTCACACCACCGCCGGATGCATTCATAAAGTGGCGGTATGTGACCGCTTCTTTCATTAACTCGTCCACAGTGACTTCCTGACCGTCATGCAGATCCCATGTATCGCGGTTATGACAATACAGGCAACGCATCAGACAGCCCTGGAAAAAGACGATAAAACGAATGCCCGGGCCGTCAACGGTCCCGCAGGATTCAAATGAGTGAATACGACCTAATACTGACATGACAGGATTACTCCAAAACTGACCAGTTATAATAAAGGCCCCGAAACAGAGGGGCCTTTTAGTTTAAGTTATTTTAATAAGACAGCAAATGGTTACCGCACAAATTACATGGATTTTGTGAATGTACGGGTAATAACGTCTTTCTGCTGTTCTTTAGTCAGTGAGTTGAAACGAACGGCGTAACCAGAAACACGGATGGTCAGCTGAGGATATTTCTCAGGATTTTCCATTGCTTCTAACAGCATTTCACGGTTCATTACGTTCACGTTCAGGTGCTGACCACCTTCGATGCTTGATTCGTGGTGGAAGTAACCATCCATCAGGCCTGCCAGGTTAGTACGACGCACATCGTCATCTTTACCTAATGCGTTTGGAACGATAGAGAAGGTGTAAGAAATACCATCTTTCGCGTAAGCAAACGGCAGTTTAGCAACGGAGGTCAGAGAGGCAACAGCACCTTTCTGGTCACGGCCGTGCATAGGGTTAGCACCTGGTCCGAACGGAGCGCCTGCGCGACGGCCGTCAGGGGTGTTACCGGTTTTCTTACCATACACAACGTTAGATGTGATGGTCAGAATTGACTGTGTAGGAACCGCGTTACGGTACATGTGGTGTTTTTGAATTTTCTTCATGAAACGTTCAACGATATCACATGCGATGTCATCAACACGGGAGTCGTTGTTACCGAACTGCGGATATTCGCCTTCGATTTCGAAGTCAACAGCCAGACCGCTTTCGTCACGAACCGGTTTAACTTTCGCGTATTTGATTGCAGACAGGGAGTCAGCTGCAACAGACAGACCTGCGATACCACATGCCATTGTACGATATACGTCACGGTCATGCAGAGCCATCAGCGCTGCTTCGTAGCTGTATTTGTCGTGCATGTAGTGGATGCAGTTCAGCGCGGTGACATAGTTAGTTGCCAGCCAGTCCATGAAGTGATCCAGACGATCCATAACAACATCGTAATCCAGAACATCTGAGTGAATTGGTTCGTGTTTCGGACCAACCTGGATTTTCAGTTTTTCGTCAACACCGCCGTTGATTGCATACAGCAGGGTTTTAGCCATGTTTGCACGGGCACCGAAGAACTGCATTTGTTTACCGACAACCATCGGGCTCACGCAGCATGCGATTGCGTAGTCATCGTTATCAAAGTCAGGACGCATCAGGTCATCGTTCTCATACTGTACAGAAGAGGTATCGATAGACACTTTAGCCGCATAACGTTTGAAGTTCAGAGGCAGTTTTTCAGACCACAGGATGGTCATGTTTGGTTCCGGTGAAGGACCCATGGTGTACAGGGTGTTCAGGAAACGGAAGCTGTTTTTGGTGACCAGAGTACGGCCGTCGGTACCCATACCTGCCAGAGATTCTGTTGCCCAGATTGGGTCACCGGAGAACAGTTCATCATACTCAGGGGTACGCAGGAAGCGGACCATACGCAGTTTCATGATCAGGTGGTCAACGATTTCCTGAGCTTCAACTTCGGTAATTTTGCCTTGTTCCAGGTCACGCTGGATGTAAACGTCCAGGAATGTGGAAACACGGCCGAAGGACATTGCAGCACCGTTCTGAGACTTAACTGCAGCCAGGTAGCCGAAGTAAGTCCACTGTGCAGCTTCCTGTGCGTTAGTTGCAGGACCGGAGATATCCAGACCGTATTTGGCAGCCATTTCTTTCATCTGGCCTAATGCACGGTGCTGTTCTGAAATTTCTTCGCGCAGCTGGATAGTTTCACGCAGATCTTCACCGCTTTCTAATTTAGGCTGCAGAGAAGTGAACTGGGCGAATTTGTCTTTCATCAGGAAGTCGATACCGTACAGTGCAACACGACGGTAGTCACCGATGATACGACCACGGCCGTATGCGTCAGGCAGACCGGTCAGAACACCGGATTTACGGCAGCGGATGATGTCCGGAGTATAAACGTCGAACACACCCTGGTTGTGAGTTTTACGGTATTCGGTGAAGATTTTTTCGACTTCAGGGTTCATTTCGCGGCCGTAGGCTTTGCATGAACCTTCGATCATACGGATACCACCGAACGGCAGCATTGCACGTTTCAGCGGTTTTTCAGTCTGCAGACCAACAACTTTTTCTAAATCTTTGTTGATGTAACCGGCATCGTGAGAAGTGATAGTAGACGGCAGATCAGTGTCAAAATCGATAGGAGCGTGGGTACTGTTTTCGATTTTGATGCCTTCCATAACTTTCGCCCACAGAGCAGATGTTGCCTCTGTAGCGCCTGCTAAGAAAGACTCATCGCCTTCATATGGGGTGTAGTTTTTCTGGATAAAGTCACGGACGTTAACTTCCTGTGACCAGTCACCCAGATTAAAGCCTTGCCATGCTGAAGCGAATTTTTCATTTAATTCTGACATGATACTTTACCTTTTAACAATGGAACTTAGAAATTCAGTCGTGATAAACAGAGATTAATGCTTCTGGTCACCGCGTAAATGAATCAGCCAATAAGTCAGACCTACTAAAACTGCACCACCAATAATGTTGCCGATGGTGACCGGAATCAGGTTATTAATCACGAAATCAGAAACTGTCAGTGACGGAAACTGTTCAGGCGACGAACCAACCATAGTCCAGAATTCAGAAGGTGCAAAATTTTTAATCATAATCCCCATCGGGATCATAAACATATTGGCGATACTGTGCTCAAATCCGCTGGCAACAAACATACCGATAGGAAAGACCAGGACTAACAGTTTATCGGTCAGACTACGGCCGGCGTAGCTCATCCATACCGCCAGACAAACCATTAAGTTTGCCAGAATCCCGAGACAGACGGCTTCAGTAAAGGTGTGATGAAGCTTATGATCCGCTGTTTGCAGGATATTTAATCCCCACAGCCCGTTGGCTGCCATATACTGTCCGGCGAACCAGATAAGGGCGACAAAGAAGAGGGCGCCGATCAGGTTACCGAAATACACACGGGTCCAGTTTGCAAACATCTGTCCCCAGGTGATACGCCCGGTGGCTTTTGCCACGCTGGTTAATACGGTGGAGGTGAATAAGTCAGCCCCGCAAACCACAACCAGCATCAGACCGAGCGAGAAACATAAACCACCGATAAGTTTAGCGATACCAAAAGGCACTATGCCTGCGGTACCGGTGGTGGCGGTAATATAAAAGACAAAACCTACTGAGATGAAAATTCCTGCCATAAATGCAGATAAGTATGTGATGTGAGGGGCTTTCGTTGCTTTATAGACACCCACATCGTCTGCAACATGTGCCATAGCGGCAGGAGATAATAAATTAAAAAGTGCGTCAGTTTTCATAATGCTAACTGTCTCTTGATTCCAAATAATTATAGCACGCAATGATAGTAGCAAAGGGTGAAAAAATTAAACTTGATGTGGATCATAAAGGCGTTCAAGAGAATCGTCAAATACCCTGAGAAAAGTTGAAAAATCAATGTAAGGTTATGTATATAAAAGAAAAACAATTTTTTAAAAATTATAAAATATTTTTATTTTTTATTTTTTATTTAATTAAAGTAAAAAAATAAGGTTAATTTGTCGGGTTTGTGTTACTTAAAACGAACAAATTAACCTAATATTTACGTTTATGGCTGTTTATGACGATTAAATCGCATTTTTATCTTTTTGCCAAAAATGCGCTTTTGCTTTTTGCAGTTTTTCATAAGCCGCCAGCAGTGACTGATGCGCAGGAAATGCCGTTAAGTTGTTATCTGATGCGCATAATCCGAAGAAACAGTTTTTGCCGTTCAGGGCATCCAGTGCCGCATTCAGGGTTTCCTGGCCATACATACGGGCAAATGCCGGCAGGTACTGTTCTGTGTTGCGCTCCGGCTCCTGCGTCAGTAATAACAGGGTATGCAGGCAGCGGTAATAATTTGCCCGCTCAGCACTGAGGACACTGGCGTTAAAGTCCTGTGTCCACTCCACCCAGGCCAGCGCCTGATCAGTATCACCACCTGCCAGTGCCAGCATGGATTTCAGCTCACCGATGCGCAGGGTGGACCAGCCGTTATCTTTCCCGGCGGCAATGCCCAGCAATTCACGGACACGGGTAAAATCGTCATGACCTTCCTCATCCAGCTGTGCCAGCAGAGAGAGATAATCTTCCGCGCTGTAACGGCTTTCCGGCAGCGCGAGAATGGTTTCACGCAGATGAATACCCATGGCGTTATTCGCCATATGCAAATCTTCCACCGGATAGATATCTGACATGCCCGGCACCAGAATACGGCAGGCATACACACCGAGATGCTCATAATCGGCAATATACACTTCGTGGCCGGATGCCGCGAACTGTGCCATCAGTGTGGTGAATTCTTCTTCGGTGGTGCCGCGGAACTGCCAGTCAGCGAAATCATAATCCGCATCCTGTTTAAACAGATCCCAGCTGATCAGGCCGCTTGAATCGATAAAGTGGGTTTCCAGGTTGGTCTGATCCGCCACTTCTTCATCATCAAAGGTCGGTGCGGTGAAGACATCGAGGTCTTTCAGGCTGCGTCCCTGTAACAGCTCAGTGACAGTCCGCTCCAGAGCAACACCGAAATCAGGATGAGCACCGAAAGAGGCGAAACAGGTACCGTTGGCCGGGTTAAACAGCACCACACAGATGACCGGGTACTGACCGCCGAGCGAGGCATCAAAGCAGAAGATCGGGAAGCCTTCGCTCTCCAGGGTACGGATTGACTCAACAACCTGCGGATAACGCGCCAGCACCGCTTCCGGGATCGCCGGTAAGCTGATGCGCTCAGCAATAATGCGGTTTTTCACATAACGTTCAAAGACTTCCGATAATCCCTGCACGCGGGCTTCATTGCGGGTGTTCCCGGCGGACATGCCGTTGGACACATACAGGTTGGCGACGATATTCATCGGAATATAAACCGTTTTGCCGTCAGACTGGCGGGTAAACGGCAGGGCGCAGATACCGCGCTCCTCATTGGAGGATTGCAGATCAATCAGCTGGCTGCCCTGCAAATCATTTTCCGGATCATAATAGTCGCGCAGATACTGATCGAGAATACCGTCCGGTAGCGAGTCATCCTCTGTCAGCGGGAACCATTTTTCATCCGGATAGTGAACAAACTCCCCGCTGGCAATGGTTTCACCCAGCCAGAAATCGGCAAAAAAGTAGTTGGTGGACAGACGCTCAAAATACTCGCCCAGCGCGGAGGCCAGCGCGGCTTTTTTCGTGGCGCCTTTACCGTTGGTAAAACAGAGCGGGCAGTCAGTATCACGGATATGCACGGACCAGACGTTTGGTACCGGGTTGAGCCACGAGGCTTCTTCAATATTGAAACCCAGCTGTTGTAATTTCTGCTGAAAGCGGCTGATGGAATCTTCAAGGGCGGCATCTTTGCCGGGAATAAAAGTATGTGTTTGCGTCATGGGATCCACAATTGCTGTAACGGCCCGCTGCACGCGGACTCAGGAATACCGAGGGAAGAAAGGCGCACATAATACGGATTTTTCGTGTCAGCGGCTACCTTTGTGAATGTAAAGTTACTGCCGGGTTATTCCGCTGTATTTCCGCTGTCCGCCATGCATCGCCGGAAATACATTATATAATATCCCAATCTCATGGTCAGAGGCAGTCAGATATTCTGCCGGGCGATAAAAAGGGTTTAGCGCCCATCATGCAATAAGCGTTGCAGCAAAGGGTGGGGAGTGATAAAACCGACAGACAGGGCGTATTCATATGATGGATATACAGGGCATTAATTTACAGATAGGGTGAGGTCAATGAGTCAGGTATACAACTTTAGTGCCGGTCCGGCTATGCTGCCGGTAGAAGTGCTGCGCCGTGCTGAGCAGGAACTGTGCAACTGGCGCGGGCTCGGCACCTCAGTCATGGAAATCAGTCACCGCAGCAAAGAGTTTATGTCGGTGGCAAAGGAAGCGGAAAATAATCTGCGCCAGATCCTCGCGGTGCCGGATAACTATAAAGTACTGTTCTGTCACGGCGGCGCACGCGGACATTTTGCCGCACTGCCGATGAACCTGCTGGGTGAAAAAACCAAAGCGGACTATGTGGTGGGCGGATACTGGGCGGAATGTGCGGCAGAAGAAGCAAAAAAATACTGCACACCGAACGTTATTAATGTCAGAACCGAATCGGAAGACGGCATCGGTGTGAAGCCGATGAGTGAATGGCAGCTCAGTGATGACGCGGCCTATGTTCACTACTGTCCGAATGAAACCATTGATGGTATTGCCATTCATGAAGAGCCGGACTTCGGCGATAAAATCGTGATCGCGGATTACTCGTCTGCCATCCTGTCAAAACCGCTGGATGTCAGCCGTTTCGGGGTGATTTATGCAGGTGCGCAGAAAAATATCGGCCCGGCCGGGCTGACCCTGGTGATTATCCGTGAAGATCTGCTGGGCAAAGCGCGCAGAGAAACCCCGTCCATCCTCGATTATACCGTGCTGAGCGGTTGTGATTCCATGTTCAATACCCCGCCGACCTTTGCCTGGTATCTCGCCGGTATGGTCTTTAAATGGCTGATTGAACAGGGTGGTTTACAGGAAATCGCCCGGATCAACTATGACAAAGCACAACTGCTGTATTCTGCGGTGGATCACAGTGATTTCTATATTAACCGTGTGGCGGCAGCCAACCGCTCACTGATGAACGTGCCGTTCCAGATGTCTGATCCGTCACTGGACAGCAAATTCCTCGCCGAAGCTCAGGCACAGGGACTGGTCTCCCTTAAAGGGCACAAAGTCGCCGGCGGAATGCGCGCCTCCATTTATAATGCAATGCCGTATGAAGGCGTGCGCGCACTGGCTGAGTTTATGGCGGAGTTTGAACGCCGTCACAGCTGATTTCTGGCAGACACTTTTCCGGGACCGGGTAAGCATCCGGCCCCGTTTTTCGTTTTTATGTTTACACACCGGAGAATAACTTCGTATGGATTCCCTGACGTTACAACCCATCGCCCGCATTAACGGGACGATTAACCTGCCCGGCTCCAAGAGTGTCTCCAACCGGGCACTGCTGCTGGCGGCACAGGCAGCGGGCACAACACGCCTTATCAACCTGCTCGACAGTGATGATATCCGCCATATGCTCAGCGCACTGCGGGAACTGGGGATCCGTTATCAGCTTTCTGACGATAAAACCGAATGCATTGTGGAAGGTCAGGGCAAACCGATCAGCGGGTTTAAAGGTATTGAGCTGTTCCTCGGCAATGCAGGAACGGCGATGCGCCCGCTGACAGCGGCACTGTGTCTCGGGGATAATGACATTACCCTGACCGGCGAGCCGCGTATGAAAGAGCGTCCGATTGGTCATCTGACCGACGCACTGCGTCAGGGGGGCGCACAGATTGATTTCCCGGAAAATGACGGTTATCCGCCGTTGCGGATCCGCGGTGGCTTTACCGGCGGGCGTATCAGTGTGGACGGTTCCGTATCCAGCCAGTTCCTGACCGCGCTGCTGATGGCTGCACCACCGGCGGAGAATGACACCGAAATTACTATCTCCGGCGAGCTGGTCTCCAAACCGTATATCGATATCACGCTGGCAATGATGTCCGTGTTTGGTATCACGGTAGTGAATGAAGATTACCGGCGTTTCCTGATCAAAGGAAAACAGCAGTATCAGTCTCCGGGAGAATATCTGGTGGAAGGCGATGCCTCATCCGCTTCTTATTTCCTCGCAGCGGCAGCCATTAAAGGCGGTACCGTGCGGGTCACCGGCATCGGGCGCAATAGTCTGCAGGGCGACACGCAATTTGCGTCAGTACTGGAGAAAATGGGCGCGAAAGTCACTTTTGCTGACACGTATATTGAATGCAGCCGCGATACCCTGCACGGTATCGATATGGACATGAACGCCATTCCGGATGCGGCGATGACGATTGCGACTACCGCCCTGTTTGCCGAAGGGACGACCACGATCCGCAATATTTATAACTGGCGGGTGAAAGAGACGGATCGTCTCAGCGCAATGGCCACTGAACTGCGTAAAGTCGGCGCACAGGTGGAAGAGGGGCATGATTATATTCAGGTCACCCCGCCGGTAAAATTGCAGCATGCGGACATTGAAACCTATAACGATCACCGTATCGCTATGTGTTTTTCGCTGGTGGCACTGTCAGATACCCCGGTCACGATCCTCGATCCGGGCTGTACGGCAAAAACCTTCCCCGGCTACTTCAGTGAGCTGGCGGCGCTGTCAGAATAAAAAAACGCCGTTCTGCGTGCAGGGCGTTTCCTCTGCTGTCACAGATGCGTATAATACGGGCATCTTTTTTCAGGCGGCCGCTGTGACGGCCGCCGGACTGCGACAGGAGAGCGCGCATGGCAGTATATGTTCCGGTCATTACCATTGACGGCCCGAGCGGCGCGGGCAAAGGCACCCTTTGTCACGCACTGGCAAACGAAATGGGATGGCATTTACTGGACTCCGGCGCAATTTACCGCGTTCTGGCACTGGCGGCCCTGCATCATCATGTGGATATCACCTCGGAAGATGCACTGGTTCCGCTGGCGGCGAATCTGGATGTGAAATTCCTGGCAAAAGACACCGGCTCTGAGACTATTCTGGAAGGTGAGGATGTCAGCCGGGCTATCCGTCAGGAAGACGTGGGGATGACAGCCTCACAAATCGCGGCATTCCCGCGTGTCCGTGAGGCGCTGCTGCGCCGCCAGCGCGCATTCCGTGTGGCGCCGGGCCTGATTGCCGACGGGCGCGACATGGGCACGGTGGTGTTTCCGGATGCCCCGGTGAAAATTTTTCTCGACGCAAGTGCGCAGGAACGTGCTCACCGCCGGATGAAGCAGTTGCAGGACAAAGGCTTTAGTGTTAATTTTGACCGCCTTCTTGCTGAGATAGAAGAGCGCGATTTCCGCGACCGCAACCGTGCGGTTGCCCCGCTGGTGGCTGCCGGTGATGCGCTGATTCTGGACTCAACAACCATGTCAATTGATGACGTTATTGCCGAAGCCCTCCGTTATACGAAGGTAAAACTGGCAGAAGCGGCGGAATGATAAACAATATTTGCGGAAAATCTGACTGAAAACGTGTTTTTTAGTAGGTTTCTGTATTCGTTTTTGTTTATAATGTTAAGTTGAAGTTTTTTACCGGCAGAGAACAAGGCAAAGAAGCAGTTTTCTGCCACCCCTTTGTGACAAGGAATGTTGCAAGGTATGTGAAACAACCCCATTCGGCCGGATGCTAAATGGACGTTAATACTTAAACACTTGAAGATCAAACATGACTGAATCTTTTGCTCAACTCTTTGAAGAATCCCTGCAGGCTATCGAAACTCGTCCGGGCGCTATCGTCCGTGGTACTGTTGTCGCTATCGATAAAGACGTCGTTCTGGTTGACGCAGGTCTGAAATCAGAATCTGCTATCCCGGTAGAACAGTTCAAAAATGCTCAGGGCGAGCTGGAAATCCAGGTTGGCGACGAAGTTGATGTTGCTCTGGACGCAGTAGAAGACGGTTTCGGTGAAACTGTTCTGTCCCGCGAGAAAGCAAAACGCCACGAAGCATGGCTGATGCTGGAAAAAGCATACGAAGAAGCTGAGACTGTTACCGGTGTTATCAACGGTAAAGTTAAAGGCGGTTTCACTGTCGAACTGAACGGCATCCGTGCGTTCCTGCCGGGTTCACTGGTTGACGTGCGTCCTGTTCGTGACACCACGCATCTGGAAGGCAAAGAGCTTGAGTTCAAAGTAATCAAGCTGGATCAGAAACGCAACAACGTGGTTGTTTCCCGTCGTGCAGTTATCGAGTCAGAAAACAGCGCAGAGCGCGATCAGCTGCTGGAAAACCTGCAGGAAGGCATGGAAGTTAAAGGTATCGTTAAGAACCTCACTGACTACGGTGCATTCGTTGATCTGGGCGGCGTTGATGGTCTGCTGCATATCACTGATATGGCGTGGAAACGTGTTAAACACCCAAGCGAAATCGTGAATGTCGGCGACGAAATCACTGTTAAAGTGCTGAAATTCGACCGTGAACGTACCCGCGTATCTCTGGGCCTGAAACAGCTGGGCGAAGATCCTTGGGTCGCAATCGCTAAGCGTTACCCTGAGAACACCCGTCTGACCGGCCGCGTGACCAACCTGACTGACTACGGCTGCTTCGTTGAAATCGAAGAAGGCGTTGAAGGTCTGGTACACGTTTCTGAAATGGACTGGACCAACAAAAACATCCACCCATCTAAAGTTGTTAACGTGGGCGACGTTGTTGAAGTTATGGTTCTGGACATCGACGAAGAACGCCGTCGTATCTCCCTGGGCCTGAAGCAGTGCAAATCTAACCCATGGCAGCAGTTCGCGGAAACTCACAACAAAGGTGACCGCGTTGAAGGTAAAATCAAGTCAATCACTGACTTCGGTATCTTCATTGGTTTAGATGGCGGCATCGACGGTCTGGTTCACCTGTCTGACATCTCCTGGAACGTTGCAGGCGAAGAAGCAGTACGTGAATACAAAAAAGGCGACGAAATCGCAGCTGTTGTTCTGCAGGTTGATGCAGAGCGCGAGCGTATCTCTCTGGGCGTTAAGCAGTTAGCTGAAGATCCGTTCAACAACTACACCGCTGTTACCAAGAAAGGTGCTATTGTCACCGGTAAAGTAACGGCAGTAGACGCTAAAGGCGCAACTGTTGAGCTGATGGATGGCGTTGAAGGTTACCTGCGTGCATCAGAAGCTTCACGCGATCGCGTTGAAGATGCTACTCTGGTTCTGAGCGTTGGTGATGAAGTTGAAGCTAAATACACGGGTGTTGATCGTAAAAACCGTGTAATCAACCTGTCTGTACGTGCAAAAGACGAAGCGGATGAAAAAGACGCTATCGCGACTGTGAACAAGCAGGAAGAAGCCGG
The DNA here is from genome assembly GCF_029835375.1 of Morganella sp. GD04133. NCBI lineage: Bacteria > Pseudomonadati > Pseudomonadota > Gammaproteobacteria > Enterobacterales > Morganellaceae > Morganella > Morganella sp. GD04133. The sequence goes on from NZ_JAODZS010000013.1 coordinate 69,892, forward strand.
TTTCTCTAACAACGCAATGGCAGAAGCTTTCAAAGCAGCTAAAGGCGAGTAATTAAGCAGCGGCAGGCCGCGCAAGCGGTCTGCTTTTATGATAACCAGGGTAGTCCAGGAGGTTATATGACCAAATCTGAACTGATTGAGAAGCTGGCAGGCCAACAATCTCATCTTCCGGCTAAAGTTGTTGAAGAAGCAGTAAAAGAGATCCTTGAGCATATGGCGGATACGCTCGCTGACGGCGAACGTATTGAAATCCGTGGATTCGGCAGTTTTTCTCTGCACTACCGTGCACCGCGGGTAGGTCGTAACCCGAAAACCGGCGAACAGGTGGAACTGGAAGGTAAACACGTTCCTCACTTCAAACCGGGCAAAGAGTTACGTGACCGCGCAAATATCTATGCTTGATTATTGACAGAGATAATAAAAATGACGCCATCGGCGTCATTTTTTTTTGCAGTAAATATTCAATTATTATTATAAAAATGTTAACACAGAATTAATTAATTTCGGTTGTATAAGGTTCTGGTGTTGGCAAGCGAATTTGTTTATTAATAATAGGTTACGGAAGATATCATATTCAGTTCGCCATAAAATACTATTGGAAAGTAGACGGTATTTATAATTAAGCAAATAATTGTGAGTTGACTCGCATAAAATAATTGATAATTTGTATGGTTGAAATATAAATTCGTGACGGCACGCATTTTTCTATTATCGTAATAACACGTGATACCCGCCATAACATAATACCGGTCTGTTTACCCTTCCGGTGAGTAATATGACTGTTATGGCTGTGCTGAAATATCTGTTTCCCCGTCCGTTACCGCTCTGGCTCGCTGCGGCTGCCGTTGTTGCCGGTCACCTGCCGTTGTTGCTGATACCGCGGCTGTTGTTACCGGCAGAAAGTCTGCTGTTATTTATTGGTATTTGTTTGCTTTTTCTTATCCGTACCCGGCTGAGTTTTTTTATCCGCATTGCTGCCGGCACTTTTCTCGCAGTCAATATTCATATCGGCAATACATTATCACTCTTTTCCGCTGAACCACCCGATAATATCGATATTATGATCCATGATGTTATGGTTAATTCCTCTGATTATTATTCCGTCAGAGGCCGGATTATTAATATAGAGAGTCAGTCGTATGATGATACTGTTTTTATTAATATAAAAATAAAAGGTTCATTTAAACCGGCGTGTGCCGGTGAAATCTGGCGTATATTTCGTCCGGTATTGAGGCCGGTACACGGACAACTGAATGAAGGACAATCAAACCGGCAGCAATATTTGCTGTCAGAACGGGTTCTGTTTTCTCTGACGCCCGGGCGCAGCAAAAAATTATCGTCAGACTGCAACCGGCGCCAGAAGATGATTGCGGCATACCTTCCTGCAATGGATAACCTGCCGCACAGCGGACTGATGGCGGCGCTGTTGTTTGGCGAGCGCCGCGGCATTACCGCAGAGCAGCGCAGACTGGTGCAGGAAACCGGCGTAGCGCATGTGGTGGCCATTTCCGGGCTGCATATCGGGCTGGCGGCGTTATGGGGCTGGTGGGCCGGACGGTTATTGCTGCTGCTGTTACCGCTGCGTGTGATGACGCATTTAATCCCCTCTCTGCTGTCAGTCTGTGCCGCGATTGCTTATGTCTGGCTGGCCGGGTTTGCCGTTCCGGCCTGCCGGGCACTGTCTGCACTGCTGTTATGGCATCTGCTGCGCTGGCGGCATTATCATCTGCCAACGTATCAGTTTGTTGTGATCAGTGCGGCACTGTTACTGCTGACCGATCCGCTGACGATTTTATCCGCCGGATTCTGGCTGTCTTATACTGCGGTTACCGCATTGCTGTTCTGGCATCACACCGGTGTTTTCTCCCGCCGTCATGTTTTTACCCCGCTGACACTCTTTACCCGTTTGTGGCGGAGTATCCGGTTGTTTCTCTCTTATCAGTGCGGATTATTTTTGCTGCTGTTACCGGTTCAGGGCTATTTTTTCGGTGGTGTGAATGTGTTGTCGTTTCTGAGTAATCTGTGGGTGGTACCGGTGATCTCCTTTCTGACGGTGCCGCTGCTGTTTGCCGGGTTACTGATCGGGCCTGCACTGCTGCTGGCTGATTATTCTCTGGCGCTGGCATTATGGCCGCTGCCGTTTCTGGCACAGGGCTGGATGGTTACCGGATATATCGCTCTGATGTGGATCCCGCTGATGTGGGTGGCTGTTTATATCATCCGGCTGGATATGTGGCGGCAGCACCCGCTGCTGCTGCCGGGGATGGTGTTCAGTTGCTGTCTGTATTTGCGGAAAACACCGCCGGAATGGTCGGTTACCGTACTGGATATCGGGCACGGGCTGGCGGCGGTGGTGATAAAAGACGGCAGGCGGTAGTGTATGATACCGGCAACCGTTTCGGGTCACGGGATGACGGGCTGCGCACGGTGCTGCCTTACCTGCATTATCACCGCCTGACTCCGGACTGGATTATGATCAGCCATGACCACCGTGATCACACCGGCGGGCTGGGCTCTTTGCGCCGCGCTTATCCTGCTGCGGTGGTTAAAGGTAATATTCCGCAGGCCGATACCCCCTGCCGCCGCGGGGAGCGCTGGCGATGGCAGTCATTGTATTTTGAGGTGTTATGGCCGGATGAAAACTATCAGCTGAGCAAAAATGACGGTTCCTGTGTTATCCGCATCAGTGACGGGAAATATCAGGTTTTGCTGACCGGAGATATCGAAAAACAGGCAGAGAAACAGCTGATTAAGTATAAAGATGAACTCTCCGCCACCGTACTGCAAGTTCCGCACCATGGCAGCAAAACGTCATCATCAGAATTTTTTATTCGTGCGGTAAATCCCGCTTTCGCACTGGTTTCTGTTGCGCGCTATAGTCCGTGGCGTCTGCCTTCTGATAAAGTACGCCGTCGCTATCATGATCTCGGCGTGCAGTGGCATGATACTGCGCACAGCGGCCAGATTTCTGTGTCCTTTTTTGCTGATGAGGTATCCGTTGCGACTTACCGTGCCGGTCTCTTCCCCCGCTGGTTCAGCGCATGGTTTGGAGATCAGCCGGTAAACGGGTAATATAGACAGCTAATTTTTGGTATTGGTAAACGCAATAATGAAAGATATTGATATTTCAACCCGGCAAACATTCCGCCGGTTATGGCCGACAATCGCACCGTTTAAAGCAGGTATCATCGTGGCGGCTATTGCGTTAGTCATCAATGCGGGCGGCGATGCATTTATGCTGTCGCTGCTGAAACCGCTGCTTGATGAAGGTTTCGGTACTGCCGACAATGATTTTCTCCGTATCATGCCGCTGATTATTTTGGGGCTGATGCTGTTACGCGGTATCTCCAGTTTTGTCTCAGGTTACTGCCTCTCCTGGGTGTCCGGTAAAGTGGTTATGACCATGCGCCGTAACCTGTTCCGCCATATGATGGGTATGCCGGTTTCCTTCTTTGATCAGCAATCCACCGGGACACTGCTCTCCCGTATTACCTATGATTCCGAACAGGTAGCTTCGTCTTCTTCCGGCGCACTGGTAACGGTCGTCCGTGAAGGCGCTTATATTATTGCGCTGTTCGGCCTGATGTTTTACAACAGCTGGCAGCTGTCGCTGATACTGATTGTTATTGCCCCGATTGTGGCCTTTGTTATCCGCAAAGTCTCTGTGCGCTTCCGCGAAATCAGTAAAAACATGCAGAGCGGCATGGGGCAGGTCAGCGCCAGTGCTGAACAGATGCTGAAAGGGCATAAAGAAGTGCTGATTTTCGGCGGTCAGAAAGTGGAGAATGAGCGCTTTGATAAAGTCAGCAACCATATGCGCCGCCAGGGCATGAAACTGGTGACCGCATCATCTATTGCCGACCCGATTATTCAGATCATTGCCTCCTTTGCGCTGGCATTTGTGCTGTTTGCCGCCAGTTTCCCTGAAATTAAAGAAGCGCTGAGTGCCGGTTCCATTACGGTTGTCTTCTCCTCCATGATTGCCCTGATGCGCCCGCTGAAATCCCTGACCAACGTGAACGCCCAGTTCCAGCGCGGGATGGCTGCATGTCAGACACTGTTTGTTCTGCTTGATATGGAGCAGGAAAAAGACACCGGTACCAAAGTGCTGAAAGATGCCAAAGGTGATGTGGCGTTTGAGAATGTCACTTTCCGTTATCAGGGGAAAGAGAACCCGGCGCTGAAAAATGTGTCGTTTACTATCCCGTCTGGTAAAACGGTGGCGCTGGTCGGGCGCTCCGGCTCCGGCAAATCCACTATTGCCAATCTGATCACCCGTTTCTATGAAATTGAAAGCGGACATATTACGATCGACGGTAACGATATCCGCGACTACACACTGGCATCACTGCGCAGTCAGGTGGCGCTGGTGTCGCAGAATGTTCACCTCTTCAATGATACGGTCGCGAATAATATCGCCTATGCCACAGAAGGGAAGTACACCCGCGAGCAGATTGAAAAAGCGGCTGAAATGGCTTATGCCATGGACTTTATCAATAAGATGGAAAAGGGGCTGGATACGGAAATCGGTGAAAACGGTGTCCTGCTGTCCGGTGGTCAGCGTCAGCGTATTGCGATTGCCCGTGCGCTGTTGCGTGACGCACCGATCCTGATCCTTGATGAAGCAACGTCCGCACTGGATACCGAATCTGAACGCGCGATTCAGGCCGCGCTGGATGAGTTACAGAAAAACCGTACCTGTCTGGTGATCGCGCACCGCTTATCCACCATTGAGAAAGCCGATGAAATTCTCGTGGTGCAGGACGGTGAAGTGCAGGAGCGTGGTACGCATGATGAACTGGTGAAACAGCCTGGTATCTATGCGCAGCTCTATAATATGCAGTTTGGTCACTAAGCGGCGCTGCTGATGATCGATAAGATTTGGTCCGGCCGCTCAAAGCTGTACTGGCTGCTTCTGCCGCTCTCGTTTCTGTACGGGGCGGTCAGTGGTCTGCGGCGTCTGCTGTTCCGCTGCGGGCTGAAAAAATCCCGCCGTATGCCGGTGCCGGTGGTGGTGGTCGGTAATCTGACCGCCGGCGGTAACGGCAAAACACCGGTGGTTATCTGGCTGACAGAGCAACTGCTGGCCCGTGGCTACCGTCCCGGGGTGGTTTCCCGTGGGTATGGCGGTAAATCGGATCATTACCCGCTGCTTATCACGCAAGACACGACGACGGCACAGGCCGGTGATGAGCCGGTTCTGATTGCCCGCCGTACCGGTGTGCCGGTTGCGGTGGCACCTGACAGGGCGGCTGCGGTAGAGGCTATTTTGCAGCACTCGCCGGTGGATGTGATCATCACTGATGATGGTTTACAGCACTATGCGCTGCAGCGCGATATGGAAATCGTGGTGATTGACGGCGAACGCCGTTTCGGTAACGGCTGGTGGCTGCCTGCCGGGCCGATGCGGGAACGGGCAGGACGTCTGAAACAGGTGGATGCGGTGATCGTCAATGGCGGTACCGCACAACCGGGGGAAACCGCGATGCAGCTGGTGCCGGGAGAAGCCGTTAATCTGTCTGGCGGCACCCGTAAACCGGCGGCTGAAATCGGTGAATGTGTGGCAATGGCCGGTATCGGGCACCCTCCGCGCTTTTTTGCCACGCTGAACGCCCTCGGTGTGACGCCGGCACAGTGTGTTGCGTTTCCGGATCACCAGTCTTACAGCCCTGAACAGCTTTCCGCGCTGATAAAACCCGGCCAGTCACTCCTTATGACAGAGAAGGATGCAGTGAAATGTTTTGCCTTTTCTGCAACTGACTGGTGGTATTTACCAGTCAGTGCTGCCATTCCCGCAAAATCCGCCGATTTAATTCTGGATAAAGTCATATCTCAGATAAAAAATGCATAAAGGGACTTGCGCTTTTTATCTGAATGTGGCTTAATCAAAAAGTTGTATTTCTGTGATGTATTTCATATCTCACTGTGCAACCAGTCCGCGTGTCAACACATATTCTGATCCCGCTGTCATAATTTTTTCACACCACCTTGTTAATCTTGTGGTGCGGATGACCGGATCCCGCGGATAAACGGTATGTTTTGCAGCCGGTGTCTGACCGGCTGCAAATCAGAATAAAAAATAATAACTATAATGTTTTGCTCATTACCGGGTGGCTGTTCGCAAAGAGAGCACCCGTGTTGCCCGGCCGGAGCAGACATAACCAGCAATGGGGTGTATACCATTTCTGGTGATATAAAAGGAGTTAATACTATGTCTAAACAATTACAACTTGGCCGCGTTAAATGGTATGACGCGAAAGAAGGTTACGGTTTCATCTCCCCGGTTAACGGCGGCGACGATATCTGGGTAACCCGTAACGGGATCGCCAATTCCCGTAACAAATTACTGTGCGAAGGGCAGGAAGTGGAATTCTCTCTGACCCGCGGCAGTTATGGTATTGCAGCGAACGATGTGATCGCGCTGTAATATGGGTAAAAACGCGATTATCTCTGTGATATCGCAACAACAGAGTTAACGGTGAGACCAGGCTTATGTTATTCTGAGCCAACGTTTTTATCTCATTGGGGGACGTATGGATCACCGTTTACTCGAAATCGTGGCCTGCCCTGTTTGCCACGGCAAACTCAGCTACGACAAACAAAATCTCGAACTCATCTGCAAAGGCTGCCGTCTGGCCTATCCCGTCCGCGACGATATCCCTGTCTTATTAGAGAATGAAGCCCGCGAATTGCCGGTCTCAGAAGGATAATCGCCATGTTTACCGTTATCATTCCCGCTCGTTATGCCTCCACACGTCTGCCCGGTAAACCGCTGGCGGATATCTGCGGCAAGCCGATGATTGTCCGTGTGATGGAGCAGGCAAAACGTTCCGGTGCTGCGAGAGTCATTGTCGCCACTGATACACAGGCGGTATTTGACGCCGTGATCGCAGAGGGCGGCGAAGCCTGTATGACGCGCGAAGATCATCAGTCCGGGACCGAGCGTCTGGCGGAAGTGATTGATCACTATCAGTTTGCTGATGATGAGATTATCGTGAATGTCCAGGGCGATGAACCGTTAATCCCTGACAGTATTATTGCGCAGGTTGCTGAAAATCTGGCAGCCTGCGAAGCCGGTATGGCCACCCTGGCGGTAAAAATCACCAGTGCGGAAGAAGCCTTTAACCCGAATGCGGTGAAAGTGGTGATGGATAAACAGGGCTACGCGCTCTATTTCTCCCGTGCCACCATTCCGTGGGATCGCGAGCGTTTCATGCACAGCCGTGACAGCGCCGGTGATAATTTCCTGCGTCATATCGGGATTTATGCTTACCGCGCCGGGTTTATCCGCCGCTATATTCAGTGGGAAACCAGCCCGCTGGAGAAAATCGAGATGCTCGAGCAACTGCGTGTACTCTGGTACGGTGAAAAAATTCATGTCGCGGAGGCATCCGAAGCACCGGGCACCGGTGTTGATACCCCGGAAGATCTTGAAACTGTGCGCAGATTGTTTGCCGCCCGCTGAGCGATATCAGTTATAAACAAAAACGCGGGTCACTTCTGAACCCGCGTTTTTGTTGTCTTCTATTCCTGTTCGTCATTATCTGACGTTTTCACTGACTGCCAGAGCCGCCCCAGCCCTTCATACCAGACCCGTTCACTGTGTGATAAATAGTACGCGGAAGGAATAGTTTTCTCCCAGCTGTGCAGCGGGGTTGTCACCGCCAGCTGGTTAGCCGGTGCCGGGATCGGATGCAGGCCGCGCGCCTCAAAGAAGGCTTTGGCGCGGGTCATATGGTTAGCGGAGGTCACCAGCAGGAAAGGCGCATCACCCACCACTTTTTTCACTTCGGCGGCTTCCTCTTCGGTATCTTTCGGCAGTACCAGCGGCAGTGTGCGTTCAGCCGGGATCCCCAGTGACTGCGCAACTTGTGCCGCAACTTCCGCACTGCTGATACTGTTTGCGCCCGGCCCGCCGGTGAAAATCAGCGTCGCCTGCGGGTAACGCAGCGCGAGGCGCACACCTTCTGTGACGCGCGGCAGACTGTTACTGATCAGGTTGGCGGACGGAGACCATTCCGGGTTATAGGTAAAGCCACCGCCGAGCACCACAATATAGCGCAGATCCTGCTGCTGAACCTCTGCCGGAGTGATGAGCTCATAACGTTTTTCATACGGTTTTTCTGTTGTCAGCAACAGCGTATCCGCCACCGGTTGCAGGCTGAGCAGCATCAGCCCGAGCCAGTTCACGGTGATCAGCGTTTTACCGGTTTTCTGCCATCGGGAAAACCACAGCAGCAGTAATCCGGCTAAAATCAGCAGGAGCATAAACGGCAGCGGCATCAGAAAACCGCCGAGGTATTTTTTCAGGGCAAACAGCATGAGCGCACCTTAAATATGATTGATTTATCACCGGTTAACGGCAGGAGTCTGCACAAATCGGGTGACATTAGACACGTCTGTGACACAATAGTTACCGACTTTGCATATTGCACTGCTCTGCCCGGCAATACAATTGAAGATAGCCGGATTGCGCGGGAAACCGCCGCAGGCTGACCCGAAATATCCCCCGGAACTGAACACAGGTTTTCATGGTTGATCGTAATTTTGACGATATCGCGGAGAAATTCACCCGCAATATCTATGGCACAACAAAAGGGCAAATCCGCGAAGCGGTGGTCTGGCAGGATCTGGACGCCTTACTGACCCGGCTGAAACCGGGTCCGCTGCGTATTCTGGATGCGGGCGGCGGTGACGGTTTCTTCTCCCGCAGCCTGGCTGCGCTGGGGCATCAGGTGGTATTGTGCGACCTGTCAGAAGAGATGATTGCCCGTGCACAGCAGGCCGCGCAGGATGACGGCGTGGCAGAAAATATGTCCTTTATTCATTGTGCGGCACAGGATATCGCACTTCACACTGAGGGGGCGTTTGATCTGGTATTATTTCATGCCGTTTTGGAGTGGATCACAGATCAAAAAGGTGCAATTGAAGCACTGACCGCTATAATAGCGGGCGGTGGTGCATTGTCGTTAATGTTCTACAATGCGAACGGCCTTGTGATGCGCAATGCGATATTAGGCAATTTTCATCTGGCAACCCCGGAAATTCAGCGCCGCCGCAAGCGTTCGTTATCGCCGCAGAATCCCCTTATGCCGGAACAGGTTTATCAGTGGCTGGATGATTGTCGTCTGACGATTGAGGCAAAAACCGGCGTGCGGGTTTTCCATGATTATCTGCAGAGCCGCCAGTTACAAAACCGTGATTTTCCGGCGCTGCTGGCACTGGAGCAACGCTATTGCCGTCAGGAGCCTTATATCAGCTTAGGCCGCTATATTCACGTTATGGCACGAAAACCGATCAGAAGGATGGACAATGAGTGAGTTTACCCAAACAGTCCCGGAACTCGTGGCATGGGCGCGAAAGAATGATTTCTCCATCGCGCTGCCGCCGGAACGGCTGGCTTTTTTACTGTCTGTCGCCGTGCTTAACAGTGAGCGCATCGACGGTGAAATGAGCGAGGGGGAACTGGTGGATGCCTTCCGCGAAGTCTGCAAAGGCTTTGAACAGACAACGGAATCTGTCGCGGTCCGCGCGAATAATGCCATCAATGATATGGTGCGCCAGAAAATATTTAACCGCTTTACCAGTGATATCTTTGAGGGTAATGCGATTTACCGGCTGACCCCGCTCGGGATCGGCATCAGTGATTATTATATCCGCCAGCGTGAATTTTCCTCACTGCGTTTATCCATGCAGCTCTCGATTGTGGCCGGTGAACTGAGCCGCGCGGCAGATGCCGCCGAAGAGGGCGGGGATGAATTTCACTGGCACCGTCATGTGTTTGCCCCGCTGAAATATTCCGTGGCGGAGATTTTCGACAGTATTGATATGTCGCAGCGCATTATGGACGAGCAGCAAAACGGGGTAAAAGACGATATCGCCAAACTGCTGAATCAGGACTGGCAGGCCGCCATTGCCAACTGTGAGCAGTTGTTATCCGAAACGTCTCTCACACTGCGGGAATTGCAGGATACGCTCGAAGCCGCCGGTGACAAATTACAGGCGAACCTGCTGCGCATCCAGGATGCCAACATGAGCGCAACGACCGGCTCCGAATTGGTGGATAAACTGATTTTTGATTTGCAGGCCAAACTCGACCGTATTATCAGCTGGGGCCAGCAGTCTATTGATTTATGGATTGGTTATGACCGCCATGTCCATAAATTTATCCGTACCGCTATCGATATGGATAAAAACCGTATTTTCTCGCAGCGTCTGCGCCATTCTGTTCAGCACTATTTTGACTCGCCGTGGGCGCTTAATGTCGCCAATGCGGATCGCCTGCTGGATATGCGTGATGAAGAGATGGCACTGCGTGATGACGAAGTGACCGGGGAATTACCGCCGGATCTGGAATATGAAGAATTCAGCGAGGTCAACGAAGAGCTTGCCGCTATGATGGAAACTGCGCTGGCTGTGTATAAAGCACAGGCAAAGCCGCTGGATCTGGGCGCGGTTCTGCGCGATTACCTCGCGAAATATCCGCGCAGCCGCCAGTTCGATGTGGCACGGATTATCGTGGATCAGGCTGTCCGCCTCGGGGTGGCTGATGCTGATTTCTCAGGCATCCCGGCGGAATGGTCAGCAATTAATGAATACGGAGCGAAGGTGCAGGCACATGTCATCGACACATATTGAACACTTTATGTCAGCAAAGCTGGCTCAGGCACTTGCCAACAACCTTTTTCCGGAACTTGACAGCCAGTTGCGTTCAGGCCGCCATATCGGCGTGGATGATCTGGATAATCATGCCTTTCTGATGGATTTCCAGGATGAACTGGAAGGCTTTTACGCCCGTTATAACGTGGAACTGGTCCGTGCCCCGGAAGGGTTCTTCTATCTGCGCCCGCGTTCCACCACGCTGATCCCGCGCTCGGTGTTATCCGAACTGGAAATGCTGGTCGGCAAGGTGCTGTGCTATCTGTACCTCAGCCCGGAGCGTCTCGCCAACCAGGGCATTTTCTCCACGGCGGAACTCTATGAAGAGCTGCTGTCACTGGCGGATGAAGCCAAATTGCTGAAAGTGGTGAATAACCGCTCCACCGGCTCTGACCTGGACAAACAGAAATTACTGGAAAAAACCCGTGGTGCGCTGAACCGCCTGCGCCGCCTGGGGATGATCACATTTGTTGCGGCGGATAACAGCCAGTTTGTGATTGCCGAATCTGTTTTCCGCTTTGGTGCAGATGTCCGCAGCGGGGATGATCCGCGCGAAGCGCAGCTGCGTCTTATCCGTGACGGTGAGGCTCAGTCTCTTGCGGAAGAAGAAAAACACCCGCGCCCTGAGGATCAGGACGATGATAATGAAGAATCTGAACATGACAACGCGACGGATGAAGCGGAGGATGAAGAATGATTGAACGTGGTAAATTCCGCTCGCTCACGTTAGTCAACTGGAACGGCTTTTTTGCGCGCACCTTTGATCTGGATGAGCTGGTCACCACCTTGTCCGGCGGTAACGGTGCCGGTAAATCCACCACCATGGCGGCGTTTATTACCGCCATGATCCCGGATTTAACCCTGCTGCACTTCCGTAACACCACCGAAGCCGGGGCAACATCCGGTTCCCGTGATAAAGGTCTGCACGGTAAACTGCGTCCCGGCGTGTGCTACGCCATGCTGGATGTGGTGAACTCCCGCCATCAGCGCGTGCTGGTGGGGGTGCGTCTTCAGCAGATTGCCGGACGTGATAAAAAAGTCGATATCAAATCCTTTATGATTCAGGGCTTACCGACACAGTACTCCCCGACACAAATTGTCAGTGAACAGCTGAGTGAACGCCAGGTGCGGGTTTTGCCGCTGAATGACCTGAAAGCCCGCCTGGATGATATCGAAGGTGTGCATTTCAAACAGTTTAACTCGATTACCGATTACCATTCGGTGCTGTTCGAACTGGGTGTTATCCCGAAACGTCTGCGTTCTGCGGGCGACCGCAGCAAATTCTACCGCCTGATCGAAGCGTCACTTTACGGTGGTATCTCCAGCGCTATCACCCGTTCCCTGCGTGACTATTTACTGCCGGAAAACAGCGGGGTGCGCAAAGCCTTCCAGGACATGGAAGGGGCACTGCGTGAAAACCGGATCACACTGGAAGCTATCCGCGTTACCCAGTCTGACCGCGACCTGTTCAAACACCTGATCACGGAATCCACCGCATACGTTTCTGCGGATTATATGCGTCACGCCAATGAGCGTCGTGTGCATATCGACCAGGCACTCTCTGTGCGCCGGGAACTGCTCGGCAGCCGTAAGCAGCTGATCAGCGAACAGTTCCGTCAGGTGGAAATGTCCCGCGAACTGGCAGAGCAGACAGCGTCATCGGCTGATCTGGAAACCGATTACCAGGCAGCCAGTGATCACCTGACGCTGGTACAGACAGCGATGCGTCAGCAGGAAAAAATTGACCGCTATCAGGCTGATGTCGAAGAGCTGACATTCCGCCTGGAAGAACAGACGGAAGTGGCGGAAGAAGCCGCAGAACAACTGGCGGAATATGAAGAACGCAACCATGTTGCGGAAGAGGAAGTGGATGAGCTGAAAAGCCAGCTGGCTGATTACCAGCAGGCACTGGACGTTCAGCAGACCCGCGCCATTCAGTATCAGCAGGCGTTACAGGCGCTGGAACGCGCCAAAGCCGTGTGTCAGCTGCCGCAGCTGGATATTGATTCACTGGATGAATGGCTGGAAACCTTCCGTGCCCGTGAAGAGCAGGCAACTGAATCCCTGTTAGGGCTTGAGCAGAAAATGAGTGTGGCACAGGCCGCACACAGCCAGTTCTCTCAGGCGTACGAACTGGTGAAATCGGTGGTGGGTGAAGTCAGCCGCAGCGACGCTTACCAGACCGCCCGTGAATTGCTGCGCGATCTGCCGTCACAACAGATGATGGCTGATCGTGTTCAGCCGCTGCGCCAGCAGTTATCCGAACTGGAACAGCGTCTGCACAGTCAGCACAATGCACAGAAATCGCTGGATGATTTCTGCAAACGCATCGGGCAGCAGATTGAGGCGGACGGGCTGGATGAGATGCTGATGACCCTTGAGGCGCAGCAGGAAAGCCTGAGTGTCAGTGTCAGCGAAAGCGGCGAACGCCGTATGGAAATGCGTCAGCAGACTGAACAGCTGAAACAGCAGATCCAGTCCCTGACCGTCAAAGCCCCGGCGTGGCTGGCGGCACAGGAGGCCCTGACACAACTGTGTGAGCAGTCTCATGAGACGTTCACCAGCGCCAATGATGTCACGGAATACATGCAGCAGTTGCTGGAGCGTGAGCGCGAAGTGACTGTTGAGCGTGATGAAATCGCGCTGAAAAAAGCACAGCTGGAAAAAGACATTGAACGGCTCAGTCAGCCGAGTGGTGCGGAAGACAGCCGTATGCTGGGGCTGGCAGAGCGTTTCGGCGGTATATTACTGTCGGAAATCTATGACGACATTACGATTGATGACGCACCGTATTTCTCCGCCTTATACGGCCCGGCACGTCATGCGATTGTGGTGCCGGATCTCAGCGCCGTTCGTCCGATGCTGGATGCCCTCGATGATTGTCCGGAAGACCTCTATCTGATTGAAGGGGATCCGCAATCCTTTGATGACAGCGTCTTCACCACCGAAGAACTGGAGCGAGCGGTGCTGGTGCGCAGCACTGATCGCCAGTGGCGTTACTCCCGCTTCCCGTCAGTGCCGTTGTTCGGTCGCGCGGCGCGGGAAAATCAGCTGGCGGTGCTGGAACATGAACGGGATGAGCTGGCAGAACGCCTGGCGACACTCTCTTTCGATGTCCAGAAAATGCAGCGTGCCCATCAGGCATTCAGCCGTTTTGTCGGTAAAAATATCTCGGTGGCCTTTGAGGCTGACCCGGAAGCGGAAATCCGCACACTGAATCAGCGCCGTAATGAGCTGGAGCGCGAGCTGGCACAGTTTGAGGATCAGACCGCTGTTGCCCGTCAGCAGTACGCGCAGATCAAAGAAAACCTGAGCATCCTTAACCGCCTGATCCCGAATACTGCCCTGCTGCTTGATGAAACCCTGGCAGATCGCGCGGATGAGATCCGTGACGCGCTGACCGATGCACAAGAGTCTGCCCGTCATATCCAGCAATACGGCACGGCGCTGCGCAAACTGGAGCCGATGGTTACTGTTCTCCAGAGTGATCCGGAGCAGCACGAAGCCCTGATCCGCGATTACGAAAACGCGAAACAGGTGCAGCAGCAGGCCCGTCAGCAGACGTTTGCTCTGGAAGAAGTCGCACAGCGCCGTCAGCACTTTAATTATGGCGGATCCGCCGGCATGCTGACAGAAAATGCCGATCTTAATGACAAACTGCGTCAGCGTCTGGAGCATGCGGAATCGGATCGTAGCCGTACACGTGAGATGCTGCGTCAGCAGCAGACCAAATGTGCGGAATTCAATCAGGTTCTGGCCTCACTGCGCAGCTCGTATGAAACCAAATCGGACATGCTGCGCGAACTTGAGCGCGAAATGAGCGAGATTGGTGTTCAGGCGGATGCCAATGCGGAAGAGCGTGCCCGTGTGCGCCGTGATGAACTGTACAACCAGGTCAGCCATAACCGCGCCCGTATCAATCAGCTGGAGAAACAGCTGGGGATCGGGGAATCGGAAATGGATAACCTGCAAAAACGTCTGCGTAAAGCGGAACGCGATTACCAGCAGATCCGCGGGCAGGTCGTGACCGCCAAAGCGGGCTGGTGTGCGGTGATGCGGATGGTGAAAGAGAGTGGTGTTGAGCGCCGCCTTCACCGCCGTGAACTGGCTTATGAAGATGCGGACACACTGCGTTCCATGTCGGATAAAGCCCTCGGGGCGCTGCGTCAGGCGGTGGCGGATAACGAACATCTGCGTGATGCACTGCGTCTGTCCGAAGATCCGAAGCGTCCGGAACGCAAAGTACAGTTCTTTATCGAAGTGTACCGCCACCTGCGCGAACGTATCCGCCAGGATATTATCAAAACCGATGACCCGATCGACGCCATCGAACAGATGGAAATCGAGCTGGCACGTCTGACCGATGAACTGACTGCCCGTGAACAGAAACTGGCGATCAGCTCGAAAAGTGTGGCGAATATCATCCGCAAAACGATTCAGCGCGAACAGAACCGTATCCGCATGCTTAACCAGGGCTTGCAGGCCGTGGCATTTGGTCAGGTCAAAGGGGTGCGCCTGAATGTGAATATCCGTGAAAGCCACGCGATACTGCTGGATGTGCTCTCCGAAGAGCACGAGCAGCATCAGGATCTGTTTGCGAGTCAGCGTCTGACCTTCTCCGAAGCGATGGCGAAACTCTATCAGCGCCTGAACCCGCAGGTGGATATGGGGCAGCGTCTGCCGCAGACCATCGGTGAGGAACTGCTGGATTACCGTAACTATCTTGAGCTGGAAGTGGAAGTCAACCGTGGTTCTGACGGCTGGCTGAAAGCCGAGAGCGGCGCGTTATCCACCGGTGAGGCGATCGGTACCGGGATGTCCATTCTGGTGATGGTGGTGCAGAGCTGGGAAGAAGAATCCCGCCGTCTGCGCAGCAAAGATATTTCACCGTGCCGTCTGCTGTTCCTGGATGAAGCCGCGCGTCTGGATGCGAAATCTATCGCCACCCTGTTTGAGCTGTGCGATCGCTTACAGATGCAGCTGATTATCGCAGCCCCGGAAAATATCAGTCCGGAGAAAGGCACAACCTATAAACTGGTGCGTAAAGTCTTCAACAATCAGGAACATGTGCATGTGGTGGGACTGCGCGGCTTCGGCCAGCCGGAACCAACACCGGCACCGGAGGCACTGCCTGAGCCGGTGGCGGAAGAGGAGAATGACGGGGAAGAAGAGCAGGATTGATTTCTCTCTCCCGTTTTTTCGCTGAAGCAGATGAGCGCAGCAGTGCGCTCATCTGTTTTTATATGGGGGGTTGTCAGTTATACCGGGGTCAGCGATATGCAGGCAGGTCAGCGGGTTATAAAAACCATTTATTCCCCGGATAGTTGCCCGGCATATTGTTCACCAGAGGGCGGAGTCTATTCAGGAATGCCCGCTCTGCACTCTCCAGGGCTCTTACTCCGGCAGCCCGCTCAGCATCGATATCACCAGCCAGTCCATTCGGTTTCAGCGCCGTGTCAGACAGCATCCGGAATGTGTCACTATAATCTGATCTTTTCTTTTCACAGCATTTTTCCCAGTGTTCCGGGTTTGTACGCTTCAGCACGCTGTGTAACGGTGCCCACTGCAGTATCCACTCTCTGAACCGGAGGTTTTCGGCAATTTTCACCCGGATTCCGGCGTCCCGCAGGTCTGACTCTGTAATATGTGAAAGATTAAAGTACTGCATTTCTGCTGTTACACTGCTCAGTTCAAGCTGTTCTTTCAGTTTATTCTGGTAACTCAGATAAACTTCTGTTTCATCAACTTCACGCAGTGTACGGACCTTATTGTAGGCAATCAGTTCCAGCTTCTCCAGCCGGAATATTTCACGCCCTGCGGATACCAGTTCAGAGAGATTGTTATCGTATTTTCCTTTGCCTGCATCGTAGATCCGCCCCGCGTTCTTCATCCGGTTCAGCGCAAGTGTGCCCCGGTCCTTACAGCTTGATGTTGCCTCGGTTGCCATGGCAAAGGTTTTTTCTCTCAGTGCATCATCTTCAGCCAGTTGCGTCAGCCAGGAGGCTATCTGAGCTTTAAAACCGGGGTCTTTTCTGAAGTTCTCCGTCTCCTTCAGCCTGTCCGGGAAGGTACTGAAGGCGTCAGCATTATCTTCCTGTCTGAAGGACTACCATCTGTCCGCAGGTACTGGTTCATCCGCCGGGAGTCTTCCGGAATAGGCCCGATCACGGGCTAAAGTCTCCAGGTACCGGCGCGTGTGCGCTGAAAGAGGATTACCGGATACAGATATATGTGTAACCCAGGCCAGGCCGGCGATACCAGACAGAGTGGTCAGCTGGTTATTTACGACATACAAGCGCTGCAGCTCTGCCGGCAGCGCCGGCAGGCTGGTCAGCCTGTTGTTTGAGCCAAACAGATATTGCAGCTCCCGGGGCAGTACCGGCAGGCTGGTCAGCTGGTTACTATCGCAGCGCAGCTCCTGCAGCCCTGCCGGCAACGCCGGCAGAACGGTCAGCTGGTTACCCTCGCAGTGCAGCTCCTTCAGCCCTGCCGGCAACGCCGGCAGAACGGTCAGCTGGTTACCCTCGCAGTACAGCCTCTGCAGCCCTGCCGGCAGCATTGCTGGCAAATATGTCAATGCACCGCGGGGCGCGGAAAATGCGGTCATACTCGGCGGCAGATAGTCGGGTAAGGAGGTGAGTTTAAGGTGGCACAGATTGAGGAATGTATGGTTAGTTTTCAGGCAGTCACGCATCCTCTGTACCGCAGCAGCCCGGCCGGGAACCTCTCCTGCCGGTGCGGCATTTTCCCACGCAGACCAAATCGCTTCATAATCCTGTGTAGTCCGGTGTGCTGCTGTGGTGGTGAGATGGTGAGTTTTATGGTACTCCTGACACTTCACGGTACACTTCCCGGTCTCCTTATCAAAGGTGACTGACAGCATCTTATCACCGTTTTCGTCCAGAATACAGGCGTGATTTTCCCCGTCCCGGCCGACCTGAATTCTTTCCTTAAATCCGTCATACGCGAGCGTTTTGAGTCGTTCAAATTTTTCGGTCACCGTATCCCACGTTGTTCCGTCCGGCGGATGACAAATCTGCCGGATGAGCGTCAGCGCTTCAGGTTTGTTCGTTAAGCAGAAAAACGCCTTAATTTTTTCCCACAGGCTTACCTCCGGCAGGGTATCAGAGCGGGCTATTGCGTTGATCTGGCTGTTGCTGATTTCAGCAGAAAAAAATCTGTTTCCAATGTGAAATGACATAATAAAAACTCTCCTTAAACTGATATGCTGGGAGTGTCCGGCATATTAAAGCCCGGATGGGCGTTAGTATCGTAGTTGCCTGGCGCTTTATGTCACAATACGGTCATTGACTGATTAGGGCTCGCTGCTGATAATGAAGCAGCGAATTTTTTAATCAGGGTTCATTCATTATTTGCAGCAAGCCCTTTTGTATCAGCGCTGTGAATCTAAAATCTCGCTGTTATTCACAACGTCCTGCGCTTTGGTATAGCTCTCAATCAGTAACTGATAGGCCGGGAAAATCTGCGTGTAAGCCTGCGCCCATTCCGCCGCATCGGCGCGGTTCCAGGTTTTTTGCAGCTCAGAGGCGACCGCGGCGGTATCCATCGGTACAACACCCGCCTGGACAACGCGTGCCAGCGTAATTTCCTGTGCCATTTTGGTATAGGTGCCGGAAGCATCAATCACCGCAAATACCTGATAGCCGTCGGCCACGGCGCTGATCGCCGGGAATGCCATACAGACGCTGGTAATGGTACCGGCAATGATCAACTGCTTCTTACCGGACGCTTTCACCGCAGCCACAAATTCCGGGTTATCCCAGGCATTAATTTCACCTTTACGGGCAATATACTGAGCATGCGGTGCATTTTGGTGAATCTCCGGGATCAGCGGGCCATTCGGGCCCTGCGGCACAGACGCGGTGGTGATCACCGGAATATTGGCGAGCGTTGCCATTTTTGCCAGCACAGCGGCTCTGGCGCGTAATTCCGTCATCGGCATATCGCCGACAGTCTGGAACAGTCCGCTCTGATGATCGATTAACAACATCAGTGCATCATCAGGATTAATAACAGGACGCTGACCATTAAAGTTTGCCGGATTACTCATTTTAAGACCCTCACTTATGATAATTTGATGGTGATTTTTGTTTAAACAGCAGGTTTCTCAGAAACGCGCTGTTGTGCGGATTAAAATTAATCCATAAGCGAAAAGCTGAGTAGTGCGAATATTGATAAACAATGTTCTGAATTCAGAACAATCAGGCGGAAGTCAGCCGGTATAACGCGGCGGGATTCCTCACAGTGTGATCTGAATAACGTTAATATGAAACCGGAATGGTTAGATTTTCACTCCGCGTGATCGACACAGAAAATTAAGGATATACAATGCGTAAACTGACCCTTGCCCTGAGTGCACTGGCACTCGCGCTGAGCCTCAACAGTGTGGCTGATGCCAACGTGTACATGCCGGAAAAAGTCAGTGACGGCGTGACCGCTGCTCAGCTGGCAGAACAGCATGCCATTCACTGGGTTTCGGTTAAGCAGATTGAAAAGAGCCTGAAAGGGCAGCCCCCGATGGCAGTAGGCTTTGATATTGACGACACCGTCTTATTCTCAAGCCCGGGCTTTTACCGCGGTAAACTGGAATACTCCCCGGACGACTACAGTTATCTGAAAAACCCGGAATTCTGGGAAAAAATGAATAATGAGTGGGATAAATTCAGTATGCCGAAGAAATCCGGTGCGGAACTGGTTCAGATGCACCTGAAACGTGGTGATACCGTTTATTTCATCACCGGGCGCAGCAAAACCAAAACAGAAACGGTCACTCACTATGTACAGGAAGGGCTGCGTATTCCGGCGGATAAAATGAACCCGGTTATTTTTGCCGGTGATGAGGAAGGGCAGAATAATAAAGTCAGCTGGATGCGTGATCACAAACTGAAAATTTATTACGGTGATGCGGATGCTGATATTGCGGCTGCACGCGAACTGAATATCCGGGGTATCCGCGTATTACGCGCCTCGAACTCCTCGTATCAGCCGCTGCCGAAAGCCGGTCAGTTCGGTGAGGAAGTGGTGATTAATTCCGAATATTAATGATAATCTGTCAATCATATAAAAACTCCGCGGCATAGCGGAGTTTTTTGTCTGTATTACCGGCAACGGGTTGTTTATCCGGATAAAACGCAGAGAATGAGATGTATTTCATAACAGGAAATACCGGTATTTTCGCAATTAATGCGGTGTATTCATCTTAAAAAGATGTATTTACGCCTTTTTTCTGCAATATTTTTGTTATCCTATTTTCAATTATTCTCTGGCAGGTAAAATCAGCAGGGAAGTCATTTAAACGAAGTATTTACTATACTGACCATAAGCATTAACAATTGGCCGGAACAGACATAATAAAAAATAAGAGAGGGATGTTATGGTGACGGGAGTTAAAAAAGTTGTTCCCATTTCCGCCATGATAGGAACACTGTTACTGACGCCTGTTTCGTGGGCCTCAACAGCACCGGTAACGCATCTGACCGAAGCAGATGCCAAAGTGGAAAATCTGAAAACATTTTCACAATCACCTGAAAATACAGAAACGCAGCCCGCAGAGCCGGTGCCCGGTGTGACTGCACTGCCCCTGAACGATGTCGCTGACCGTATCCGCCGTGAAGTCCCGGCGGCAACCCCATTACTGTATACTGATACACTGACAAACATTTATGCGGAACATCAGCTGAAACCGCTGTGGACCGATGAAAAAGCCCGCCTGTCTCTGGAAAATCAGCTGGCGGAAGCCGCACTTGCCGGATTCCAGCCGCAGTTTTCGGCCTGGCTGAATGCTCTGGCACAACCGGATCTGTCTCCGCTGGCACGGGATATGATTTTAACGGATGCGGCACTGGGTTATCTCTATTACCTCGATAACGTGAGCAGCAAAGGCGATAAATGGCTGTACGGTGCCCGTCCGTTCACGTTTGCGGCGGTCAGTGCCCTGTCACTGGTACGGCTGAATACAGCGGTACATAACGGCACACTGGCGGCATTTACAGACGCACTGTTACCGGCGAATAAGATGTATCAGCCGATGCGCAAAGCGATGCTGACAGAGCTGGCGGATACCGCGCCGTGGCCGGAAATGGTGATTAACCGCACATTACGTCCGGGGGAAAGTCATGAATCCGTCGGGGCACTGCGTGAGATCCTGCACCGCTTTAATCTGATCTCTGCCAATGACATGATGAGCGCCGGTGCCGCTTACGATAAAACGCTGGTGGCGGCGGTTAAACAGTTTCAGCTGCAGCATGGCCTGGAAGCCGATGGTATCATCGGCAAACAGACCCGTGAGTGGCTGAATAAGACACCACAGATGCGGGCTGCCATTATGGCGGTGAATATTCAGCGCCTGCGTATTACGCCGGACAATGAGCCGACCGCTATTCTGGTTAATATTCCGGATTTTTCCCTGTATTTCTATGTGGATAATAATCTGATCCTGGAATCCAGAACCATTGTCGGCCGCGCTGAGCGTAAAACACCGATTATGTCCAGCGCCCTGAATAATGTGGTGATTAATCCGCCGTGGACGGTTCCGCCGACCATGAGCCGTCAGGATGTTGTGCCGCGCGGCAGGGCTGATCCAAGTTACTTCAGCAGTCGTGGTTACACCATCTATAACGGCTGGAGTAACAACGCCTCTGTGGTTGATCCGTACAGCATTGACTGGAGCGTTATCACGCCGTCAAACTTCCCGTACCGGATAACCCAGGCACCGGGCCCGTCCAACTCACTGGGACGTTATAAATTCAATATGCCGAACTCAGAGGCGATTTATCTGCACGATACCCCGAACCACAGCCTGTTTAATAAAAACATGCGGGCTATCAGTTCCGGCTGTGTGCGGGTGAACAAAGCCAAAGATCTCGCGGCGATACTCCTTGGTGATGCGGGCTGGAACGAAACCCGTGTGGATGGAGCACTGAAAGCGGGCAGTACCCGTTATGTCTCTATCCCGAACCGTATTCCGGTTTATCTCTATTATCAGACTGCCTGGGTAAATGCGGAGAATATCCCGCAATATCGCGCGGATATTTACCGTTACGATGACAGCAGCCTGAAAGGTATTGATAAATTAACGGATATCACGCCTTTCCTGATAAAAAGCTGATCGTATGAAGCCGTTTATTTATTAAGAATAAACGGCTTTTTTTGTTGAAATATAATTAACCGGAAAACCATGCCGGGATAAAAATAATGGACGGCACAATATTATATCCGGTCAGTCCGTTAATTAACTAAAAGTGATTAAATTTGCCGTATTGCAGTGCGCGGCAAAAGCTCAGCGGATGCGGCATCGGACCCGCTGTACACCGGATGTTCACGAAAATGTCGGCGGAGTTTACTTTCTGCGTAAAAATGTGTTTTTTTATTTGACTCCGGGGGATTGAATCGGTAAAAAATAGACGGTCAGTTTTGTTTATTGCTGTTTTCTTCATATTGACGTTAATATTGAAATAACCTGACAAAAATTTACAGAAATAGACAAAACCGATCCGCTGCGGGTCTGAACGGTGAACACTATTATCGCTGTCCGGCCATGTAATATTTAATCAGATAAAGAGTGATTACCGTCAATGGATATAATTGATAATAACCGCCGTAAATGGCTGGGTTTTGGTGCGGCGGCGCTGGGGTTGGCTTTATTACCGAATCACGCATTTGCGTCCCTGACCACACCCCGGCCGAAAATTTTGCGGTTTGAAAACCTCAATACCGGTGAATTTTTAAAAGCAGAATTTTTTGACGGTAAACGTTATAACCGCTCTGAACTGGCCCGCCTGAACAAGCTGTTCCGCGACCACCGCAGTAATAAAGTTAAAACGATTGACCCGCACCTGTTTGATCAGATGTATCTGTTACAGGTGATGATGAACATCAATAAACCAATCCAGCTGGTATCCGGTTACCGTTCACTGGTCACCAACAATGAACTGCGCAGAACCACCTCCGGTGTGGCAAAGAAAAGTTATCACACCCGTGGTCAGGCAATGGATTTCCGTATTCCGGGCATCCAGTTAAGTCAGGTGCGCAAAGCTGCTCTGAAAATGCGGGCGGGTGGTGTGGGCTATTATCCGTCCAGTAATTTCGTTCATATGGATACAGGACCGGTCAGAACGTGGTAATCTGTTGTTATTACCCGCTTTAACCGGAGTTTTGTGTCATGCAATATCATATTATTCCTGTCACCGGCTTTATGCAGAACTGCACCCTGATCTGGTGTGATGAAACAAAAGCCGCTGCCATTGTCGATCCCGGCGGTGAAGCACCGCGTCTTATCCGTGAAATTGAACAACGCGGCCTGAAACTGGAAAAAATCCTTCTGACGCACGGTCACTTTGACCATGTCGGCGCAACCGCTGACGTGGCAGAGCACTTTAATGTGCCGATCGTCGGCCCGCAAAAGGAAGATGCATTCTGGATTGACGGACTGACTCAGCAGAGCCAGATGTTTGGTGTGGAGCCGTGTCGTGCATTTACCCCGGATCAGTGGCTGGAAGAGGGCGACAAGGTCACCGTCGGCAATCTTGAGCTGGATGTGCTGCATTGCCCCGGCCATACACCGGGTCATGTTATTTTTGTGGATAAGCAGGACAAACTGATTTCAATGGGTGATGTGCTGTTCAGAGGGGGCGTCGGCCGCAGTGATTTCCCGCGCGGTAATCATCAGGATCTGATCCGTTCAATTAAAGAAAAAGTGCTGCCGCTGGGGGATGAGTACCGTTTTATCCCGGGCCATGGTCCGATGTCCACACTCGGGGAAGAGCGCCGCACCAATCCGTTCTTACAGGATGAGCAGCCGGTCTGGTAAGCAATATTCCTGCAGAAATAAAAATGCCTGACACCGTCAGGCATTTTTTATGGCTAAAACGACATTACAGCACCGCGACAATGGCTTCACACAGCGGAACCATATTTTCCAGGGTCAGACCGGCAACGTTAATACGACCGGAGCTGACAGCATATACCGCATAGTCATCACGCAGACGCGCAACCTGTTCTTTGGTCAGGCCACTGAAAGAGAACATACCGTTCTGGCGGATAATAAAGCTGAAGTCCTGCTTCGCGCCTTTTTCCTGCAAGGTGTTCACAAAGAGCTGGCGCATACGCTTGATACGCTCACGCATGGTGGTCAGTTCCTGAATCCACTCTTCTTTCAGTTCCGGATCAGACAATACTGTCGTTACCACCGCACCACCGTGTGACGGCGGGTTAGAGTAGTTAGTACGGATCACGATCTTGATCTGGCTGAATGCGCGATCGGCAGTGTCCGGATCAGCGGCAACCAGAGTACAGGCACCGACACGTTCGTTGTACATGCCGAAGTTTTTAGAATAAGAACTGGCAACCAGCATCTCAGGATGGGATTTTGCAAAAATACGCAGCCCCTGAGCATCTTCATCCAGACCGGCCGCAAAACCCTGATAAGCGAAGTCGAAGACCGGCAGCAGACCTTTTTCTTTTACCAGAACAGATAACTGTGCCCATTGTTCAGCTGTCGGGTCAATACCGGTCGGGTTATGGCAGCAGCCGTGCAGCAGGATCACATCACCGGCTTGTGCCGCTTCCAGGCTTGCCAGCATGCCATTGAAATCCAGGGCATGATTTTCGGCATCATAGTAATTGTACGTGCAGATTTCCAGACCGGCACCGGCAAAGATACCGTTATGGTTAGGCCAGGTCGGGTTGCTGATCCAGACACGTTTTGCGCTGGTTTGTTTAGCAATAAAATCAGCCGCGATACGCAGCGCACCGGTGCCGCCCGGTGCCTGTGCGGTACGGGCACGTTTGGCGGTGATGATATCGCTGTTATCACCGAACAGCAGTGCCTGAGTCACTGTCCCGAACTCAGGGATCCCAGTGATTGGCAGGTAGTTTTTCGTGGTTTCATTATCCAGCAGATACTTTTCCGCTTTTTTAACGCAGCTCAGTACCGGTGTTTTACCGGTTTCATCTTTGTAAACACCAATACCTAAATTGATTTTGTTTTCACGGGGGTCCTGACGGAAACTGTCAGCCAGACCTAAGATCGGGTCGGCAGGCGCGGCAGTAATATTCTCAAACATAGTTGTTGATCCCAATAGTATCTGATAATGCGGATAAGAGGACAGTCACAAGGTTATCAGGTTAACTCCCTGTAAATCATTTGCCAACTGTTTACAGAAAAAAGACGAAGATCTTGTGAAGTGGGTGACGTCCTGTTGAGGTTTGTATGAAAATACATCACAAAACGGGTTATATATCCAACGTCATTCAAGTTACAGGAAGGCGGCAAAGGAAGACAGATGGGGAGCATACATTAGTATGTGACCCGGCTGGCTGAGTACAGCCAACGAACCTGTAGTTTGAATGAATAAGGATATACAGATAACAAAAAACCCACGGTATACCGTGGGTTTTGTATTCATATTCAGCGTAAACGCTAAATCAGAACTGGTAGGTCAGACCTAAACCAACAACGTCACCGGTGTTGATGTGTGAACCACGGGTGAAGTCGTCGTTGTCCAGCAGGTTGATTTTATAATCAATGACTGCAGACATGTTTTTGTTGAAGTAGTAGTAAGCACCCAGGTCGATGTATTTAACCAGGTCTTCGCTGCCTTTAGTACCGTTGTTCAGGTCTTTACCTTTAGACTGCAGGTAAGCGATGGATGGACGCAGACCGAAGTCGAACTGGTACTGAGCAACTAATTCAATGTTCTGAGTTTTGTTAGCGATGAAATCAGCACCAGTTAAATCATTTTTACCGTACTTAGTCATGTTACGGGTTTCACCGTACAGAGCGGCCAGGTACAGGTTGTTAGCGTCGTATTTAGCACCAACGTTCCATGCTTCAGCACGTTTACCATCAGCACCGCCCAGACCATTCTGCTGAGCAATAGTACGTGCAGAGTTAGAGTAACCAGCACCCAGAGTCACACCCCAGCCCAGGTCATAAGCGGTAGAGAAACCGTAACCGTCGCCATTGGCTTTAACGCCTTCACGACCAGAAATTGAGTTTTCGTCGTTAGCACCCTGATACTGCAGAGCGAAGTTCAGGCCATCAACGTAACCGAACATATCAGTGTTACGATAGGTCAGCAGGTTAGCTGCACGACCAGTCATGTAGATATCGGTCTGAGCCATGGTGTCGCCACCGAACAGTGGCAGAACGTCGGTCCATGCTGCAGTGTCATATACCACACCGTAGTTACGGCCGTAGTCGATTGAACCGAATTCAGCGAATTTGAAACCAGCGTAGGCTAAACGTACTTTATTAGCGTTGTCGCCTTCAACGTTGTTGGTTTTGATTTCGTTCTCGAAACGACCGAAACCGGTCAGCTGGTCAGTGATCTGAGTTTCACCTTTGATGCCGAAACGAACGCGTGAATCGTCGCCATCTTCTTTGTCGCCGTTGTCATCAGACTTAGCGAACATGTGACGAACGTCAACTTTACCGTACAGGTCTACTTTGTTGCCGTCTTTGTTGTAGATTTCAGCTGCGTTTGCTGCACCAGCAACTAACAGAGCCGGGATAACCACTGCAAGAATATTGCGTTTCATTATTATTACCCTCATTGGTGTTATTCGGACACCTGCCACTGCCAGAAATAGTTCTGAAAAAAATTTGGAACTATTTATGAGAGTTTAGTGTCGTCTGTGTCGGCGACCAGTGTTCCATTGGTAAAATATTTTATCTACCCTGAAAGTGCTACAAAAACGAAGAATCAGTAACAAATGGCAAGAAAGTATTTCAAAATGTAAATAATTGGGAACTTTTTGAACAGTAAGATCACCAGACATAAAAAAAGCCGACCTGAAGGCCGGCTTTTTACATTCAATATTTTTGATGAAAATCAGAATGTGGCGCTGCGCGGGGTACGCGGGAACGGGATGGTTTCACGGATATTTGAGACACCCGTCACATATGAGACCAAACGTTCAAAACCCAGACCGAAACCGGCATGCGGTACAGTGCCGTAGCGGCGCAGATCACGGTACCACCAGTAATCTTCTTTATTCATACCCAGTTCATCAAAGCGGGCATCGAGTTTGTCCAGACGCTCTTCACGCTGGGAACCCCCGATAATTTCACCGATCCCCGGTGCCAGCACGTCCATCGCTGCCACGGTTTTGCCATCTTCGTTTTCACGCATATAGAAGGCTTTGATGGCTTTCGGGTAGTTTTTAACGACAACCGGAGCTTTGAAGTGTTCTTCCGCCAGGTAACGCTCGTGCTCAGAGGACATATCCACGCCCCAGTACACCTCGTTTTCAAAGGTTTTTCCGCAGTTTTCCAGGATGTTGATCGCATCGGTGTAATCAACCTGTGCGAAATCGGAAGTGACAAAACGCTCCAGACGTTCGATGGCTTCTTTATTAATACGCTCAGCAAAGAATTCGAGATCGTCACGGCGCTCTTCCAGAACCGCTTTGAAGACATATTTCAGCATGGCTTCAGCCAGACCGGCAACATCATCCAGGTTGGCAAACGCCACTTCCGGCTCGACCATCCAGAATTCCGCCAGGTGACGGCTGGTGTTGGAGTTTTCCGCACGGAATGTCGGCCCGAAGGTGTAGATTTTGCTCAGCGCAGAGGCATAAGCTTCACCGTTCAGCTGACCGGAGACGGTCAGGAAGGCTTCCCGGCCGAAAAAGTCTTCGCTGAAATCCACTTCGCCTTTGTCGTTACGCGGCAGGTTGTGGAAATCCAGCGTAGAGACGCGGAACATTTCACCGGCACCTTCGGTATCAGAGGTGGTGATCAGCGGGGTGGATACCCAGAAGAAACCCTGCTCATCAAAGAAACGGTGTAATGCCTGGGATAAGGTATGACGGACACGGGCAACTGCGCCAATCAGGTTAGTGCGCGGACGCAGGTGTGCCACTTCACGCAGATACTCAACAGAGTGACGTTTTGCCGCCATCGGGTAGGTATCCGGATCATCAACCATACCAACCACACGAACCTGTGAGGCATGGATTTCAAAGCTTTGTCCCTGACCTGGGGAAGCAACCACTTTCCCGGTGACTTCGACAGAACAGCCCGCCGTTAAATGAAGCACTTCATCATTATAATTAGGTAAATTACTTTCGATGACGGCCTGTACCGGATTAAAGCAGGAACCGTCGTAGACGGCGAGGAATGAGATCCCGGCTTTTGAATCTCTCCTTGTACGGACCCAACCCTGTACCGTGACTTCGCTGTCAACAGGTACACGGCCTTGCAGTACATCGACCACAGGCGCTATGCTCATAGTGGAAACTCTCTCTTCTTATATATAGGTCTGTTACACGCGTTACCCGCCATCCTCTGAGATGTGAGTAACAGAATAGTCATCAGTTGCCGTCAAACGGGCAATCTCACTATGTTACTTGCTCACTCTCAGGAAACAAGCAGAAATTGGGGATTAACCGCCCGAAAAACAGAAAAAATAACCGTCTTTTTCTGTTCTCCGGGGGATGGCGTATAAAAGGCGGGATCAGCAGGCGCGCTGAACGTGGGGAATATCAAATGCGCGGCGCAGTTTATCGACAAATTCATCATCTTCACAGATGGTTTTGCCGGGGCTGTCAGAGAGCTTGGCGACCGGTTTGCCGTTGCATTCCACCAGCTTGATAACAATATTGAGCGGCTCAACATCCGGGATATTGCAGGTCAGGCGGGTACCGATACCAAACACCAGGTTTATCCGGTCACAGAAATGGGCATAAAGCGCGAGGGCTTTGCGGAAATCCAGGTTGTCTGAAAAGACCAGGGTTTTGCTCATCGGGTCGATACCCAGCTTTTCATAGTGAGCAATCGCTTTTTCGCCCCATTCCACCGGATCCCCGGAATCGTGGCGCAGACCCTGGTAGGCGCGGGCAAACGGGGCATCGAAATCGCGCAGGAAAGCATCCATGGTGATGCAGTCTGTTAAGGCGACACCCAGCTGATCCGGATATTCATCAAGCCAGGTCTGGAGAGCGGCGCGCTGGCTGTTGGCCAGTTCTGCGCTGATTTGCTGATGTGCCTGGAACCATTCATGTGCCTGGGTGCCGACCGGCTCCAGATCGAGTTCTTCCGCCAGCAGGTAATTGCTGGTGCCGACCAGATACGGGAAATGCTGTTTCAGTTCTGTGACAATGGCTTTCTGAACATCAAAAGAGAAACGGCGGCGGGTGCCGAAATCCATCAGTTTAAAGCGGCTGAGGTCAATTCCGGCCTGCTCTGCATCCTGATAAAAACGCGCCACCAGCTCACGCAGACGGATAACGGCATCTTCCGGCGTGACCTGCGGTGATTCATGACGGTGAACGAGTTCACTGATCAGCGCCAGCAGCGGCACTTCCCACAGGATAACGTCCACCCACGGACCGCGGATACGGATAGTCAGCTGACCGCTGCTGTCACAGCGGATATCCACCTGTGACGGGTCAAACCGGAACTGACGGAACCAGGCGAGATAGTCCGCCGAAAAGAACGGCAGGCGGGCCAGATAGTTGTACTCGTCATCACTGACTGACAGCTCTGACATCATTGCCACCCGGCGGCGCAGTTCATCTGCGTACTGCCCCAGCAGTTTGCTGCTCCGGCAGCGGAATTCCGCGACCACCGGAATTGAGCGGTAATGATGGAACACTGCCTGCTGCATATGCAGCTTATACGCATCGGTATCCAGCAGTGATGTGATAATCGGGGTTGCTTCTGAATTCATGGCGCTTTCAGCATCCTCACGGAGCAATCAACCTAAACAGGTTATAGCTTACTATTGTCTGCGTATAGTAACACGTTATTTTCCCTGTGCGTGATGTTCAGCGTGCAATCACATTATTTGTTAACATTTTATTCATATCTGATGCGGCACCGCACCGTCAGGAAATCAGGGCGTATCACAAACTGCTAAAATTTCGTTTACCACGGCGCCTGAATTATGAGAGCCTAAGAACAGCGTAATTGTAATCATTTAATAAAACAGTGAAGAGAAAATCATGACACAACAGCGGCAGGCGAAGTATCGTCAGGACTATCGGGCTCCTGACTATACCATTACCCATATTGATCTCGATTTTGCGCTCGACCCGCAGACGACAGTGGTGACTGCCGTCAGTCAGGTGAAGCGCCTGAATGACAACGCCTCTGAGCTGGTACTTGCCGGTGAGGGGCTGACGCTGAAGCAACTGACCATTGATGGCAAAGTCTGGTCAGATTACCGTGAAGAATCCGGTTCGCTGCACATTCAAAATGTGCCTGAACAATTCACCCTGCAAATTATTAATGAAATCAGCCCGGCGGAAAATACCGCACTTGAAGGGCTGTATGTGTCCGGTGATGCACTCTGCACACAGTGTGAGGCGGAAGGCTTCCGTCATATCACGTATTACCTTGATCGTCCGGATGTGCTGGCGCGTTACACCACCCGGATCACGGCGGACAAAGCCCGTTATCCGTATCTTTTATCCAACGGTAACCGGATTGATGCCGGGGAATCCGGGGATAAACACTGGGTGAAATGGGAAGATCCGTTCCCGAAACCAAGTTACCTGTTTGCGCTGGTGGCCGGTGATTTTGATGTACTGCGTGATACTTTCACCACCCGCAGCGGTCGTGATGTGGCGCTGGAACTGTTTGTCGACAAAGGCAACCTTGATCGTGCCGGCTGGGCGATGACCTCCCTGAAAAATGCCATGAAATGGGATGAAGAGCGCTTTGGTTTCGAATATGACCTCGACATCTATATGATTGTGGCTGTCGATTTCTTCAATATGGGCGCGATGGAGAATAAAGGACTGAACGTCTTTAACTCCAAATATGTGCTGGCGAAGAATGAAACGGCGACAGACAAAGATTATCTCGGGATTGAATCCGTTATCGGTCATGAATATTTCCATAACTGGACCGGTAACCGCATCACCTGCCGTGACTGGTTCCAGCTCAGCCTGAAAGAAGGGCTGACCGTTTTCCGTGACCAGGAATTCAGCTCCGACCTCGGCTCCCGCCCGGTCAACCGTATTAATAATGTCCGCGTGATGCGCGCGGCGCAGTTTGCCGAGGATGCCGGTCCGATGGCGCACCCGATCCGTCCGGACAAAGTCATTGAAATGAATAACTTCTATACGCTGACCGTGTATGAGAAGGGCTCAGAAGTGATCCGCATGATCCACACGCTGCTCGGCGAAGAGCAGTTTCAGGCGGGGATGCAGCTTTATGTTCACCGCCATGACGGCAGCGCCGCGACCTGTGATGATTTTGTGCAGGCGATGGAAGATGCATCGAATGTCGATCTCACTCTGTTCCGCCGCTGGTACAGCCAGTCCGGCACACCGCTGGTGACGGTACGTGACAGTTATGATGCGGATAAAAAACAGTATCAGCTGCATGTGACTCAGATGACCCCGCCGACACCGGATCAGCAGGACAAACAGCCGCTGCACATTCCGTTTGATATCGAACTGTACGGCAGCAACGGTGATGTGATCCCGCTGCGCCATGAAGGGGAGCCGGTTCATTCCGTACTGAATATTACCCGTGATGAGCAGACCTTCACCTTTGATGATGTCAGTGAAAAGCCGGTACCGTCACTGTTCCGTGAATTTTCCGCGCCGGTGAAAGTGGATTATCCGTATACCGATGCACAGCTGGCATTCCTGATGCAGCACGCCCGCAATGAATTTGCCCGCTGGGATGCCGCGCAGTCTCTGCTGGCATTACATATAAAGGAAAACATCCGCCGCTGTCAGGCTGGTGAAGATTTACAGTTACCGGAAGGGGTAACCGATGCTTTCCGTGCGGTGCTGCTTGATGAGCAGATCGATCCGGCGCTGGCGGCTCAGATTCTGACCCTGCCGTCAGAAACCGAAGTTGCGGAATGGTTCCCGGTGGTGGATCCGGATGCGATCAATGCGGTAATGACCTTTATTGCCGGTACATTTGCCCGTGAACTGGCAGATGAGTTATATGCGGTGTATGTCAGCATGAAAACCGGGGCATACCAAATCGATCATGCGGATATTGCAAAACGCGATCTGCGCAATGTCTGTCTGGGCTATCTGGCGCTGGATGAGGACAAAGCACAGGCAGATAAGCGTGTGTCGCAGCAGTATGCACAGGCCGACAATATGACCGATTCCCTGGCGGCGCTGACGGCGGCGGTGAAAGCTGCGCTGCCGTGCCGCGATAAACTGCTGGCTGATTACGATAACAAATGGCATCAGGATGGTCTGGTGATGGACAAGTGGTTTATGCTTCAGGCCACCCGTCCGGATGCGGATGTACTGGATAATGTGAAATCACTGCTCGCCCACCGCTCTTTCACCATGGCGAACCCGAACCGGGTGCGCTCACTGGTCGGCGCGTTTGTGATGAATAACCCGAAAGCATTCCATGATAAGTCCGGTAAAGGCTATGAATTCCTGGCGGAGATCCTCTGTGATCTGAACAGCCGTAACCCGCAGGTCGCGTCACGTCTGATTGAGCCGCTGATCCGCCTGAAACGGTATGACGACAGCCGTCAGAGCAAAATGCGTGATGCGCTGCTGCGCCTGAAAGGGCTGGACAATCTCTCCGGTGATCTGTTCGAGAAAATCACCAAAGCACTGGATGAGAACTGATCATTGCTTTTGCGGATAAAGGAGCGATAGCGGGCAGAGAAACGAAAAGCATGCGCGTCATGGATGACGCGCCTGAGCGTACAGGGAGGTATTTACAGCGACTTTTCGTTTTTGCCCGCTGTCAGCGACTTCACTGAAGCTGATACAGACAAAACACCTCTCCGGAGGTGTTTTTTTGTACTGCAATATATTGTCACAGTAACAGGGCGTTATTTTTTACCGGATACGGTAAACTCAGGCCAATGACGACCTGTGTATAAAAGAAAGGATTTCGTGATGAGAAATGAAATAAACCGGTGCAGTCGCTGGTTACAGGGGTTGTTTTCCCTGTTTTTACTGTTTTTTGCTGTGACGGCATTTGCTCAGACGGAGACATTTCCCCGTATGCAGGGGGCGGTGACTGATACCGCCGGATTACTGACCGATGCTGAGCGCAGCAGTATTGAGCAGAAACTGAATACATTGCGGGCCCGGACCGGCGCACAGATTGCGGTACTGACCGTGAAAACGACCGGAACGCGTGATATTGAAAGTTATGCGGAAAAAGTCTTTAACAAATGGCGGCTGGGGCGTATCAGTATCGATGATGGTATTTTGCTGCTGGTGGCGGTGGATGACCGCGCGATGCGGATTGAGGTCGGGTACGGGCTGGAAGGGGCGGTCAGTGATGCGGCGGCAAACCGTATCCTTAATGATTATTTCATTCCGAATTTTAAAATGGGGAATTATGCCGGTGGTATTAATGATACCGTTGATGCCCTTATTGCCAAAGTCCGTAATGAACCGCTGCCGCCGGTCACCACGCCGGCATTTTTTATCGCCAAACAGGCAGAGCCCGTTGGCTGGATCGATATTGTCCTCGGTGTGGTACTGGCGGCGAGTGCGTATCTGTGGGTGGCTTTCCTGTATGGCATGGTGAAGCGTTTTAAACTGAAAGCCGCGATCCCGATCGCCATTATTCTTTATCTGACCTGGTACGCCGGGGGCTTTAATAACCCGGCCGGAAACGGTATCCATTTCGGGGAAGATTTTCTCTGTGAGGAATTACCGCGCTGGAGTCAGTTCCTGTTCCTGAAAATTTTGCCGTTCTGGCTGGTTATCGTCCTCACTTTCACGATGTTTATCGCCGTCGTTTTCCTGTTTCTGCTCTGCCTGGGCGGGGCTATCTGGCTGATCGGAAAAGTGGTGAAAACAAAAAAAATGCGTATGGCCATCGGCTTTGGTGCTGTCGGCACGCTTTTCGGGTTTATTTTTGGTTTGTCGTACGGCGGCAGCCCGGCTTTTGCACTGCTGTGCGGGGGCGGATTAGGTCTGTTTATGGGCATCGGCAACTATCTCGGCATTGTTAAATCCGGGGGCGGAGGCGGAGGTGGTCGTGGTGGTCGCGGCGGCGGCGGCGGATTCCGCAGCGGCGGCAGTGGTTACAGCGGCGGCAGCAGCCGATCCTCATCCGGCGGCGGCGGACGCAGCGGGGGCGGCGGGGCATCCGGTCGCTGGTAATCTGACAGTATATGGCGCACAAAAAGTGTGCGTCATATACTGCGTAAAAAAGCCGTGCAGAACGGACGCATTTCACCTATTATAGCCGCCTGAGATAGGCTCCCGCTGTTTCAGCTATGATTCACGACCTATTTTGTTACAGAGAAATTGCCCGGTACGGCGTGTTGTGCCGAAAACACATATCTATAGCAAAAGGTATTTAAGATGTATTATCCGCTAGTCAGGAAGGCTCTGTTCCGCCTTGATCCGGAACGTGCCCACGAATTCACCTTTCACCAGCTTAAACGTCTTTCCCGCTCTCCTTTCCGTTTTCTTATTCAGCAGCATGTCGCTACCAAACCCGTTCAGTGCATGGGACTCTCTTTTAAAAACCCGCTCGGATTAGCCGCCGGTCTTGATAAAGACGGTGAATGTATTGACGCGTTTGACGCCATGGGTTTTGGTTTTGTTGAGGTCGGTACGGTCACCCCGAAACCACAGCCGGGAAATGATAAGCCACGTCTGTTTCGTATTGTCGAGGCAGAAGGGTTAATTAACCGGATGGGATTTAATAATCTCGGGGTGGATAACCTGGTTGAAAATATTAAACAGGCTCGTTTCGGTGGTATTCTGGGAATTAATATCGGCAAAAATAAAGATACGCCGGTTGAGCAGGGGAAAGACGACTATCTGATTTGTATGGATAAAGTGTATACCCATGCCGGATATATCGCTGTTAATATTTCCTCACCGAATACCCCGGGATTACGGACACTGCAATACGGCGATATGCTGGATGACCTGCTGTCAGCAATAAAAATAAAGCAGCAGGAACTGCATCAGAAACACGGAAAATATGTCCCTGTCGCGGTGAAAATTGCCCCGGATTTAACAACGGAAGAATTAATTCAGGTCGCTGACAGTCTGATTCGCCATAATATTGATGGTGTGATTGCCACCAATACCACATTAGACCGCTCATTAGTACAGGGATTAAATCACTGCAATGAAACCGGCGGATTAAGTGGCCGCCCGGTGCAGAGTAAGAGCACTGAAATTATCCGTTTATTATCGAAAGAGCTGAACGGAAAATTACCGATCATCGGTGTCGGCGGAATAGATTCCCTCGTTGCCGCCCGGGAAAAAATGGACGCAGGTGCATCATTGATCCAAATCTATTCAGGATTTATCTACCACGGGCCAAAATTAATAAAAAATATTGTAAATAGCCTGTAATTTTCACTATTATTCCTGTCAGGGGGTTTATTTTTCCCCCTGTTTCTTCTATATTTTCAGATGTTGCCTGAAAAATTGTGACTGGCAGGCAATGCACGTTAAAGTAAACAATCACTTTTAATTATTTTATTTAATGTGTAGTAAAAATATAAATCGCTAATCAGGTATTAGCCGGGAATGTGATCAGATGAAAATAAAACCTGACGATCAATGGCAGTGGTATTACGATGATACGCATGAGCGTATTATGCTGGATCTTGCCAACGGAATGGTATTCCGCTCCCATTTTGCACCACGCCTGCTGGCACCGTATGCACGGTGTCACAGCCCGTTTTCTGTTGATGATGCCGCGTTATTTTTTATCTTTGAAGAACAGATTAAAAAATTAGATATTCCGGCACAACAGTGTGCTGAATTAACATTGAATGCGTTAATTGCATCGCGTTTTTTAAAGCCGCAAATGCCGAAGAGCTGGTATTTTTCATTGTTTTGCGCAATGACAAAACCGGAGCAGGGGCAGCTGGTTGAAGTGGTGGCGGGTAACAATCGTCAGCGCAGCAACTTTATTGTGGCGGAAGCAGGGGAAAGTGCCAGTTTATGTCTGCTGGTTGATCCGGTACTTGAATTACACGATCGGAGCATGTGTTTTTGTGATCCGATCAAGATCATGAATGATCGTTTATTGCCAAGAACCCCGGTAACACGGCGTTTATTAATGGACAGAGCTGTCTGAGGCTGTCCGGTAAACGATCATTATCAGGATCGGGTAATGTTATATGATCCACAATGGATCCTTATTGTTAATAAGTGATCCATTTAGCTGAAATACCCCCGGTGGTTTATCTGCCGGGGGTATTTTTTTCAGTTATCCGTGGCGGATCGTAATATTGGTTTTCGGAATACAGCTGCACGCCAGAATATCACCGTTCTCTTTTATTGCCCCGGCTTTCAGCGGAGTGACGTCACCGGAGACCAGAGTGACTCTGCAGCAGCCGCAGACACCGGCCCGGCAGGAGTACGGAATATTGACCTGATGGCCTTCCAGCTGCTCCAGTAAGACATGCTGATTATTCACCGGGTACAATTTTCCGTTGAATGTCAGTTCCAGAGCCGTTTCCGGCTGTGCAGGGGCGGCCTGCACTTTCTCAACGATTTGCTCCTGATACTGACGCGGCTCACGGGTTTCCAGTACGGTGACGGTATCACCGACCTGAATCACGCCGCTGTTGCGGGCAATGGCATTCATGCCGAAATCCACATCATCATTCTCTGCCGCTTTCCGGAAGGTCTGCAGGGTGTGGAACGGCTCCATTTCCGGGTGTTTAATGCCTTTATCCGTACTGACGGTCGTGAGAATACAACGGCTGCACGGTTTTTTCAGATCAAACACCACATCACCGACCTGAATGGTTTTCCAGCGGTCTTCCGCAAACGGCTCCGCACCGGTGACAATAATATTGCCGCGGAACTGCTCAATTTTAATACCGGCACCGCAGCGGCGCTGCACTTCGCGGAAAGACGCTTCGTTTACCACCAGATAAGGATAACCATCGGCAAACGACACGGCGGTATCCGGGAATTTTTTTACCCGGCGGGTGGATTGCGGGCTGAGCCAGCGCAGCTGTACCGGGATATCAAAGAACTGACACAGCCACTGATTGATTTTTTCCGGCGCAAGCAGCGAGGTGAAATGATTTCCCCAGACTTCGCACGGCAGGTGATCGGGACGGAAATCCTCAAACAGGATCGTGGCACCACTGCCTTCCGGGCTGCGCAGGTAAATCCCGTTACTCAGCAGCACCGGGGTAAACAGTACCATCTGCGGATAACGGCGGGCGGTGATAAATTTTCCGGTCTCATCCGTTATCATAAAATTGCGGTCAAAGCTCAGTCCGGTTTCGCCGGCATGGCTTTGAGACTGGCGGATACCCTTCATTGACTTCACAGGAAAGGTGTATAAACGGGAGAGTGTGATGGGTGTTGTCGTCATTGTTATCCGTTCTTTTCGTTATTATCAGTAATACCACAATGGCATCCCGGTTTATCCGGAAAAAGGTGAACGTCAATTTTATGATTTACCGCCCGGATCCGCTATAATGCGCTCCAATTTTTTATTTCAACGGTAAACCATGATGAACGCGTATTTTGCCAGCACCGCCCGCGGGCTCGAAGAACTCTTAAAAAATGAATTAGCGACACTGGGCGCTGAGGATCTCAGTATTACGCAGGGTGGCGTTCACTTCCGGGCGCAGCCGCGTACGATGTACACGTGTCTGATGTGGAGTCGTCTGGCATCCCGTATTTTATTACCGCTGAATGAGTTTAATGTCTATAGTGACATGGATCTTTATCTCGCGGTGCAATCCATTGACTGGCCATCGGTGTTCTCCGCTGACAAGACATTTGCCGTGCATTTCAACGGGACTAACGATGAGATCCGCAACAGTCAGTACGGCGCACTGAAAGTCAAAGATGCTATCGTTGACAGCTTTACCCGCAAAACCGGCACGCGTCCGGATGTGGCAAAACAGCAGCCGGATATCCGCATCAATGTCTATCTCAATAAAGAGAAAGCCTCGCTGGCGATCGACCTGAGCGGGGATTCCCTGCATATCCGCGGCTACCGCGAACTGGCTGGTCAGGCTCCGCTGAAAGAGAACCTGGCGGCGGCAATTATTCTGCGTTCCGGCTGGCAGAAAGAGACCCCGATGGTGGATCCGATGTGCGGCTCCGGCACCCTGCTGATTGAAGCGGCAATGATTGCCTCCGATTGCGCGCCGGGCCTGAACCGTCACCACTGGGGCTTTGAAGCCTGGGACAGCCATGACAAAGCAGTCTGGGAATCTGTCCGTGCTGAAGCGCGTGAACGTGCCAATGCCGGTCTGATCAGTGCAACCGCCCGTTTCTTCGGTTCTGATACTGATAAACGTGTACTGGATATGGCCCGCGCCAATGCCCGCCGCGCCGGGGTGGATAAACTGATTACTTTTCAGCAGAAAGATGCCACCAAACTGGAAAATCCGCTGCCGGACGGCCCGAAAGGCACCATTATTTCCAACCCGCCGTACGGTGAGCGTCTGGAAAGCGAACCGGCGCTGATTGCCCTGCACAGTGTGTTTGGCCGTGTGGTAAAAACCCGTTTCCCGGGCTGGCGCCTGTCATTGTTCAGTGCTTCCCCGGAACTGCTCAGCAGCCTGCAATTGCGTGCAGAGCGTGAATTCAAGGCGAAAAACGGCCCGCTGGATTGTGTGCAGAAAAACTATCAGTTAAGTGACACACCACCGGCAACGGCGCAGGATATCGGGGCAGATTTTGCCAACCGCCTGCGTAAGAACGAAAAGAAATTAGCAAAATGGGCGAAACAGGAAGGCGTTGAATGTTATCGCCTTTATGATGCCGATCTGCCTGAGTATAATGTCGCGGTTGACCGTTATGCGGATTATGTGGTGGTGCAGGAATATGCACCGCCGAAAACCGTGGATCCGAACAAAGCGCGTCAGCGCCTGTTCGATGTGATCAGCGCGACACTGGCCGTGCTGGAGTTACCGGCGCATAAGCTGATCCTGAAAACCCGTCAGCGCCAGAAAGGCAAACAGCAGTATGAAAAACTGGCGGAGAAACAGAACAGTTTCCTAGTGAAAGAGTATAACGCACAGTTATGGGTTAACCTGACTGATTACCTGGATACCGGCCTGTTCCTTGATCACCGTCTTGCCCGCAAAATGCTGGGACAGATGAGCAAAGGTAAAGACTTCCTCAATCTGTTTGCCTACACCGGCTCGGCAACGGTTCATGCCGGTCTCGGCGGCGCGCGCAGCACTACCTCCGTGGATATGTCACGCACCTATCTGGAGTGGGCGGAGCGCAATCTGCAAAGCAACGGCCTGAGCGGCAGACAGCACCGTCTGATCCAGGCGGATTGCCTGAGCTGGCTGGCGCAGACTCCGGAACAGTTTGATCTGATCTTTATCGATCCGCCGACATTCTCCAACTCGAAACGGATGGAAGATACCTTTGATGTCCAGCGTGATCACATCAGCCTGATGAAACATCTGAAACGTATGCTGCGCCGCGGCGGTACGCTGATGTTCTCCAACAACAAACGCGGTTTTAAATTAGATCAGGACGGTATGGATGCACTGGGGCTGGTTGCTCAGGAAATTACCGCCAAAACACAGTCACAGGATTTTGCCCGTAACCGTCAGATCCATAACTGCTGGCTTATCCGCCACGCAGGCGAGGAATAACAGAAATTATGTCGTTGATTAATATGGCGGGCGCCTGGCTCGCATTCAGTGATGCTCCGCTGCTGGAAAATGCGGAGATGCATATCGAAGAAAATGAGCGTGTCTGCCTGGTCGGACGCAACGGGGCGGGAAAATCTACCCTGATGCGTGTGCTGACCAAAGAGCAGCCGCTGGATGACGGTACGGTTATCTATGAACAGGATCTGATTGTTGCCCGTCTGCAGCAGGATCCGCCGCGTGATGTGGAAGGCACGGTGTTTGACTTTGTTGCCGAAGGGGTGGCGGAGCAGGCACAGCATATCAAGGCATATCATCAGATCTCAAAATTAGTGGAAAGTGATCCGAGCGATAAAAATCTGTCAAAAATGGCGGAATTGCAGGAGATCTTAGACACGCAGAACTTATGGCTGCTCGACAGCCGGATTGCGGATGTGATCGCACACCTGGAATTGCCGGCAGATGAAAAATTATCCGCACTGTCCGGTGGCTGGCTGCGTAAAGCGGCACTCGGCCGAGCACTGGTCTGCGGGCCGAAAGTGCTGTTCCTGGATGAACCGACTAACCACCTGGATATCGAAACCATCCAGTGGCTGGAAGGCTTCCTGAAAAACTTCAGCGGCAGCATTGTCTTTATTTCCCATGACCGTTCCTTTATCCGCAATATGGCGACACGGATTATCGATTTGGATCGCGGAAAATTAGCCTCCTGGCCGGGCAGTTATGATGATTATCTGGTGGCCAAGGAAGAAGCACTGCGTGTCGAAGAGATGCAGAATGCGGAATTTGACCGCAAACTGGCACAGGAAGAAGTCTGGATCCGTCAGGGCATTAAAGCCCGCCGTACCCGTAATGAAGGGCGTGTCCGGGCGCTGAAAGCCCTGCGCAGTGAACGCGCGGAACGCCGTGAGGTGATGGGCAAAGCGAAAATGCAGGTGGAAGAGGCGACCCGTTCAGGCAAAATCGTCTTTGAAATCGATGATATCAGTTATGGTATTGACGGTAAGAATCTGGTCAGTCATTTCAGTGCCCAGGTAAACCGGGGGGACAAAATTGCCCTCGTCGGCCCGAACGGCTGCGGTAAAACCACGCTGCTGAAACTGATGCTTGGTGATTTACAGCCGGACGAGGGCAGTGTGCATATCGGCACCAAGCTGGAAGTGGCCTATTTCGATCAGCACCGGGCGGCGCTGGATCCGGATAAAACCGTGATGGATAACCTGGCGGAAGGCAAACAGGAAGTGCTGGTCAACGGTAAACCGCGTCATGTACTGGGCTATCTGCAGGAATTCCTGTTCCACCCGAAACGGGCGAGAACACCGGTGCGGGCTCTGTCCGGCGGGGAGCGCAACCGCCTGCTGCTGGCAAGATTATTCCTGAAACCGAGCAATCTGCTGATCCTCGATGAACCGACCAACGACCTTGATGTCGAAACACTGGAACTGCTGGAAGAGCTGGTGGATAACTATCAGGGCACTGT
Source organism: Morganella sp. GD04133 (assembly GCF_029835375.1). Classification (NCBI taxonomy): domain Bacteria; kingdom Pseudomonadati; phylum Pseudomonadota; class Gammaproteobacteria; order Enterobacterales; family Morganellaceae; genus Morganella; species Morganella sp. GD04133. The sequence continues at coordinate 110,578 of NZ_JAODZS010000013.1, forward strand.
CCTGCTGGTCAGCCATGACCGTCAGTTTGTTGATAACTGCGTGACCGAATGCTGGATTTTTGAAGGCGATGGTACTATCGGGCGTTTTGTCGGCGGTTACTTTGATGCACAGCAGCAGCGGGCACAGGTTCAGTCGCTGAAAGCCCCGGCGGCGAAAGCGGCGAAACCGGAAGCGGCGGAAGAAAAACGTAAAGATAACATTAAAAAAGCAAATACATCTGCAAAATTAAGTTATAAATTACAACGGGAACTTGAACAGCTGCCGTCATTACTGGAATCCCTCGACGAGGAAATTCAGCAACTGCAAAGTCAGGTCAGTGCGCCTGAATTCTTTAACCAGCCGCATGATGAAACAGATAATGTGCTGAAACTGCTGGCAGAGAAAGAGCATGCGCTGGAAGAGGCGTTTGAGCGCTGGCAGACGCTGGAAGCCATGCAGAGCGGGAACTGATCCCGCCGGTGATTTTGGAGAAATAACGAAACAGTGTGTGCTCATCATTCACATGAATCAGTCACGGTGTTGTGTCCGCAGTGCGACCTGGTGGTGGAAATCCCTGAGCTGGAACGGGGAACCAAAGCTGAGTGTCCGCGCTGCCACACCCACCTGGCCGCCCGCTGGCGTGAACCGCGCCGTCAGCCGCTGATGTATGCCCTCAGCGGCCTGGTGATGTTTGTGCTCGCCGGGATGTTTCCGTTTGTCTCGATGAAAGTGGCGGGTATTGAAAGCGAAATTACGCTTTATCAGATCCCGTCAGTGATGTTCGGGGATAACTACGGTGAGCTGGCACTGTTCTTTATGGGATTTGTGCTGGCGGTACCTGCCTTCTGCCTGCTTGCTATTACCTTACTGTGCAGCGGGATCCGTCTGCCGCCTCCGCTGGCCATTCCGGTCACGCGCCTGCTGTTCCGGCTGCGGGCCTGGTGTATGGCGGAAATTTTCCTCGCCGGTGTGCTGGTCAGTTTCGTGAAACTGATGGCGTACGGGGATATCGGGCTGGGCGTGAGTTTTCTGCCTTATTGTCTGTTCTGTGTGATGCAGGTGCGGGCATTCCAGTGCCTGGATAAACACTGGGTCTGGCAGCGGATTACACCGCGTCCGCCGCTGCCGGTGGCGCTGGAGGCAGGAAAAGGCGGTTTGTGTCAGGGGGTGCGGCTGTGCGGTACCTGCCAGGCGATTCTGCCGGCAGATATGCATGAGTGTCCGCGCTGCAGCAGCCGGGGTTATGCGCGGCGGCCGAACAGTTTACAACTGACCGTGGCGCTGCTGTTTACCTCGCTGATTTTATATATCCCGGCAAACCTGCTGCCGATTATGATCACCGAATCCCTCGGCAGTGATTTCGGCTCAACCATTATGGCCGGGGTGATTCTGCTGTGGGGGGATGGCTCTTATCCGGTGGCGATGGTGATCTTTATCGCCAGTATCATGGTGCCGAGCCTGAAAATGCTGGCCATCGGCTGGCTGTGCCTGGATGCGAAAGGCCACGGCTGGCGTGATCCCGGCCGGATGCACTTTATTTATGAAATCGTGGAGTTTGTCGGACGCTGGTCCATGATTGATGTGTTTGTGATAGCCGTACTGGCGGCACTGGTGCGGATGGGGCGTCTGATGAGTATCTATCCGGATATTGGTGTGATTTTATTTGCGATGGTGGTCATTCTGACAATGATTGCCGCCGAAATGTTCGACCCGCGCCTGACGTGGGATCGGCTTGAAAAAAAACGGGCGGAGAGTGCTAAGGAGCCTCAGGTTGAACGATAAAACTGATGATTTGACAGAAGCGAAGGTCAGCAAACTGAAAAGCTGGTCACCGGTCTGGATAATTCCCATCGTCACGGTACTGATTGGTGCCTGGATCCTTATCAGCCATTTTCGCGGGCAGGGACCGGAGATCACCCTGATCACCTATAACGCGGAAGGGGTTGAAGCCGGTAAAACCAAAATCAAAAGCCGCAGCGTGGATGTCGGCGTGGTTGAAAGCGTCATGCTGGATCAGAGCTACAGCCGCGTGATCATCAAAGCCCGCCTGAACGCAGAGATGAAAGACGTTCTGCGCAAAGATACCGTTTTCTGGGTGGTGAAACCGACAGTCGGCCGTGAAGGGGTTTCCGGGCTGGGTACTCTGCTGTCCGGGGCGTATATTCAGGTGCAGCCTGCCAATACCGGCGGCGAACGTCATGAATTTGAATTGCTCGATTCACCGCCTCTGGCCTCTCCGGATGCCAAAGGGATCCGCGTGATATTAACCAGTCAGCAGGCCGGGCAGCTGAATCCGGGGGATGCGGTGCTGTTCCGTGGTTATCGTGTCGGCTCTGTGGAAACGGCAGAGTTTAATCTCGACGAGCGCGAGATGCAGTATGAGCTCTTTATCAACGCGCCTTATGACAAACTGGTCACCACCAATGCCCGCTTCTGGAAGGACAGCGGCATTGCCTTTGACATGTCCTCACAGGGCGTGAGTGTGCAGGTCGGTTCGCTCTCCACATTGTTCAGCGGCGGCGTCAGTTTTGATGTGCCGGATGGCTGGCAGCCGGGTGAGGAAGTCAATCCGAAAACCCTGTTTAAGCTGTTTGATAATCAGAAGAGCACACAAAACTCACTGTATACCCAGTATAAAAGTTACCTGCTGTTCTTCTCTGACTCCGTGCGGGGTCTGTCTCCGGGAGCACCGGTGGAATTCCGTGGTATCCGTCTCGGGACCGTGGCACAGGTTCCGTTTTATGCCAAAGGACTGGGACAGACATTTGATCAGGATTTCCGTATCCCGGTTCTGATTCATATCGAGCCCGAGCGTTTCGAGAAAGATGTGGGTAAAGACTTCAAACTGGCACAGGAACTGGAAACCGCATTACAGCAGGGGCTGCGGGCTTCTCTGAAATCCGGTAACTTACTGACTGGTGCATTGTATGTCGATCTTGATTTCTATCCGGATCAGCCGGCCTGGAAAGCGCCGATGACGATTGCCGATTATGACATTCTGCCGACCACCAGCGGTGGCCTGGTGCAGCTGCAACAGAAAGTGCTGGCGGCACTGGATAAAATCAACGGCATGCCGATTGAACCGATGATGAAACAGGCGACAGAAACACTGCGTGCCAGCGAAAAAACCATCGCGGAAGCACAGAAAACCTTGTCTGAGCTGAATGTGTTACTCAGCAGCAAAGAGTTCAAAGCGCTGCCGAAAGACATGCAGGCCACACTGCGTGAACTGAACCGCAGTATGCAGGGGATCCAGCCGGGCTCACCGGCGTACAACAAACTGGTTGATGATATGCAGCGTCTGGATCAGGTTCTGCGTGAATTACAGCCGGTATTACGTACCCTGAATAACAAGAGTAATGCTCTGGTCTTTGAAGCCGCGCCGCAGGCGGATCCGCAACCTAAGAAGGCGAAGAATTAAGATGAAAAAACTGACAAAAGCACTGGCATTCCTGGGCGTTTTTGTACTGGCGGGGTGCAGCAGCACTCCGGTCAAACAGTATTATCAGTTGCCGGTGGTGGTGGCTGCAGACAGCAGCAGTGAACAGACCAGCTTCCGCAGTACCGCCGCTGATGACCGTCATCCGCAGTTATGGATCCAGCGTATCACGCTCGGGGACGTGCTGGGGAATGCCGGGATTGTCTATCAGACCAGTGATGTGGAATACAATATCGGCAGCACTAACTTATGGGCAGGTCCGCTGGAGCAGCAGTTGCTGGAGGTGATGACGACGGAACTCAGTCAGGCACTGCCGGACAGGCTGGTTTCAGTGCAGCCGCTGGAAAACAAACCGGATACCCTGACTGTCACGGTCACCGGTTTCCACGGTCGTTATGACGGCAAAGTGATTGTGGCGGGCAGCTGGATTTACACCCACGGTGACGCGGTTATCCGCCATCCGTTTAATCTGGTACTGGAACAGGCGGAAAACGGCTATCCGGCGCTGGTACGCACACTGGGTGAAGGCTGGGCGCAGGTATCAAAATCGGTGGCTGACGAGCTGCGTAAGTAATGACAGATTCACTCTCTGTACACCGGTGCAGAGAGTGAATTGTCACTAAAATGACAAATTTGTGAAACACGCCACATTCATCCGCTTAATCTGCTGATCGCTAAAACGATTCTTATTCCGCCTGATATATCCTTCTGAAGGCCGTTACTGTCCCCTGAAAACTAATAATCTGATTACGCAGGCAAAATAACAGCCCTGTTTTCATTGTGTATTTTTATGAAAAGCGGGACTGACACACCCTGAATCTTCTTTACTTGCAAACTCTGCCCCGAAAGCGTATTTCTATTATGGGTTGAATAAAAATCAACCTGTTTTCAGCACTGAATAACATGAGGGAAGTAACGGCATGAAAAGACAAAAGCGTGATCGTTTAGCCAGAGCATTAACCAAAGGTTATCAGGCGGGTATTTTAGGACGTTCTAAAGAGAGTTGCCCGTATCTTAAAATTGACGAACGTTCTCATTGGTTGGGAGGCTGGCGCGAGGCCATCGATAAAAGGGCGGTCATTGCGTAACCCGGTTTGAAGGATAAAAAACCTCCGCGTGC